>NZ_JANSIQ010000052.1:114160-118240 GCF_047502685.1 Synechococcus sp. OH20
AGTCAGTGTCAGTGTGGGCGTGGGGACAGGGGTCGCTGTCGGGGTGGGCGCGGATCCGCCGCCGATCCTCTCAGCAAAGTTCCCCTGGAAGCTGTTGCCGGCCAAGTAGGCGGCGACTACTGCCGCCGGTGTGCCGGGGGCTACTTGAATGGCTACCCCCGCGCCCTCGCCCCGAGCTAGGAACGTATTTCCGGCAATGGTGCGGGCCTGGGTTCCTTGCAAGATGCGAATGCCGACGCTGCCGGCTATCCTGCCCACGCCGATCTGGTTGGATTGAATCGCCGGCACCGATCCCGCTCCATCCAGTTGGATCCCGGTGGTGCCACCAGTGTCTCTTTGCCGCGCCTGCAGCGCCAACCCAGCCGCAGCAGTAGGCGGATCCCCTTCGATCTGGTTGTTGCGGAAGATCCCGCCGGAGTTGTTGCTGTAGCGAACCGCCAAAGCTCCCAGAGCTTGCAGGAGGATCGCGTTGTTCTCGAGGGTGGGATTGCTCCCCGGCACAGTGCCTATACCCACCCCACCGGCTTTGCTGACAATGGGTGAGACGCTCGCGACCCGGCCATTGCCGGAGATCTGCACACAGGGATCCAAAAATTGCTGGCACAGAATCTGAGCCAGTTGGCCCAAAGCCCCCTCCAGGACGGCGGCATTGCCGTTGACCAAGATGTTGGAGCGGGGGTCGTTGAGGGTGACCTTGCGCGGCTGAAAGGTGCCGTCGTTCACCTGAACCCGCCCGCCCCCCAGCACCACGTCCACCCCCTGCAGGCTGGTTTGGCTGGCTACAATCACGTCAAACAACCCCGTCAGGATCTCGTAGGCAACAGAGCTGGTAATCCGAATCCGCCCGCCATTGGTGCCGTCGCCCCCATCCAGGGCCAGGTTGCTTTGCAAAGTTTCCCTGCCCGTCCCCAAGATCTGGATCAGCACCTCTAGCCCCGCTGTGGCGCTCTGTAGCCGCTGCGCTTCCGCAACTGCATCGGCCAGCTTGGTGAAGGGGCCCCTGACCGGATCCACCCTTAGGATGACGGGCTCCCCAGCCGGTGGCGAAAGAGACGGAGAGCTGCTGCCACTCCCCCCACAGCCGAGGGCAGCCCCCGCCAACAGGGGCAGCAGCAGGGAACGGATCCTCCAAGCAGATTTGGATACCTGGTCGGCCATAGGTGGAAAGCTCTTTACAAGCGCCTACTCGGTCAAGACTATCAGAGCAGCCAACAACTGCGACAAAGTACAGACGGCCGAGCCGGTGAAAATACTCTCTAACGAATCCCCTGCTCAGTCAATCCTTTGCCAGGGATCCGCAATCAATTGGCAACAAAAATCTCAAAAATCTAACGTTCTTCGGGAACTTGGATGGTTGCGGCGATAATGTCCTGCTTCAGCTTTCTGCGTGCTCTCTAGAAATTGGAAGCGGAAAGAAGAAAGCCTGCTGGCGGGCCTAGGGCCAGAATGGATTAACGTATCCCCCTTTTTGGGGGATCTCTAGGAATTGGCAAGAAAAGAAAAAGGAGCGCCTGTCTTGTCGAGAGAAGACCTGATGAGCCTGTCACTGCCCAAACTGGCCCTGACGTTGGGGGATCCTGCGGGAATTGGGCCGGAGATTGTGCTCAAGGCGTTGGCAGAGCCTGAGGTGCGGGCCTGTGCGCGGATTACCGTGGTGGGGGATCGGCAGGTTTTGGAAGCTACCCACTGCCTACTGAGGGAGAGGTGTGCGGCTACCTTGGCCGATCCGGCAGGGATCCCGATGCTGGAGTGCGACACAGGCTTTCGGTTACAGTCTGGCCGTATTGGTCGAGGGGATGCCGAGGGTGGGGCGGCCAGTTTTGTGTACCTGAAAACGGCAATCGAACAGACGCTGGGGGGCGAGTTTCAGGGGATCGTGACAGCGCCCATCGCCAAATATCTGTGGCATCGAGCCGGCTACCGCTTCCCCGGCCAAACAGAGGTGTTGGCCCAACTGAGCGGAGCTGAACGCTACGGGATGATGTTTGTCGCCCGTTCCCCCCACAGCAGTTGGCAGATGCGGGTTTTGCTGGCCACCACCCACATTCCCTTTGGCCAAGTGCCCACTGTGCTGACCCCAGACTTAGTGCGCACAAAGTTGGACTTGCTGGTGGGATCCCTGCGCCACACCTTCGGGATCCCGGATCCCGTGATCGCGGTGGCCGGCCTCAATCCCCATGCCGGCGAACGGGGTCAACTGGGATCTGAGGAAAAAGAATGGCTGACCGAGCTGCTGCGCACCTATCCCCACGCCCAAATCTGGGGGCCGCTTCCCCCTGACACCATGTGGCTGGCTCCCGCGCAAGCCTGGCACGGCCAAGGATCCCCAGCCGTGGCCGATGCCTACTTGGCTCTCTATCATGATCAAGGCCTGATCCCGGTGAAGATGCTGGCTTTTGAGCGGGCAGTTAACCTGACGATCGGGTTGCCTTTCATCCGCACCTCCCCTGACCATGGCACCGCCTTCGATATTGCCGGCCAAGGGGTGGCCCGCGCCGAGAGCCTCAAGCAGGCGATCCGGCTGGCAGCAGAACTGCTGGGCAACAATTCCCAACAATGCCTGTACCCGGCAATCTGAGGCTGTCTCCCGCCTTGAGGGGACGATTGGATGCGAGAACCGGAATGCTCTACCGCCGCTTTGGACGCACCCAGCAGCTCATTTCAGCCTTTTCTCTGGGCAGCATGCGCTTGGTCAATGTGCCCAGGGATCAGGCTCAGGCAACCGTTGAGGCAGCCTTGGCTGCAGGGATCAACCACATCGAAACGGCCCAGGCTTATGGTCACGCCGAGGCGCTCTTGGGCGAGATTTTGCCAGCTCTGCCCTTCCCACGCCATCAGTTGATTTTGACCAGCAAGCTCACTCCCAGCGATTGTCTGCGGGAGCGGCTGCAGGCATCCCTGCGCCGTCTGCGGGTGGATTATTTGGATCAGTTTGCCTTTCATGGTATCAATCTGCCGGAACATCTGGAGTGGGTACTGCAGAAAGGGCTGCCGATTCTCAAGCAGCTCCAGCAAGAAGGCTGGGTGCGCCACATTGGGTTTTCCACCCATGGATCCCTGGAGTTAATCCTGCAGGCCATCCAGACCGGATGCTTTGACTTTGTCAATTTGCACCATCACTTTTTCCAACAGCGCAATGCGCCGGCTCTGGAAGCGGCTGCCCAGCAGGATATGGGCGTGTTCATCATTTCTCCTGCCGATAAAGGGGGAATGCTCTATCGCCCCCCTCAACACCTGCAAGAGTGCTGTGCGCCCTTCAGCCCCTTGGAGTTTGCCTATTGTTTTCTGCTGGCAGATCCGCGTGTGCACACCCTCAGCTTGGGTGTCACTCATCCTGAGGAGTTGCAGGTGGCCTTGTCTGCTTTGCAGGATCCCGACCGTTGGTGGGTGGAGGGCCCACGGATCCAGGAACGGTTGCGCCAAGCCGAGCAGGAGCGTCTGGGATCCAGCCGCTGCGCTCAGTGCTACGCCTGCCTGCCCTGCCCAGAGGGGATTCACATCCCCGAAGTGCTGCGGCTGCGCAACTTGGCCATTGCCCACGACATGACAGAGTTTGCCCAGTACCGCTACAACATGTTTGGCCAAGCCGGACATTGGTTTCCGGGCTTGCCTGCCGACCGCTGTACCGAATGCGGCGACTGTTTACCCCGCTGTCCAGAGCATCTGCGGATCCCAGAGTTGCTGGCTGAGGCTCATCGGTTGCTGCATCGCTCTCCTATTCGGCGGCTCTGGGAGTAGCAGCTCGCTCTATGGCTTGACAATGCCACCTGTTTTGTTTGGTCGAGTTTAGCTCGAAGTTGGCAGAGATTTGCTTATAATTGCCTGAGCGCGTTGATTAACTTTAACTCGCAAGGCGGAGCGTCCGGGTGAACAGTCAGAGTCAAGACCGCTTAGATCGGGTGGAGCAACTGCTGGCTTGGACGGCCGAACAGGTTGCTGCCAACAGCCGAGAAATCCAGGAGCTGCATCAGTCCATCCAGGCCAGCCGCGCTGAGTCTGCCGAGCAGAATGCCGCCCGCCTGCGGGAAATCCAGGAGCTGCATCAGTCCATCCAGGCCAGCCGCGCTGAGTCTGCCGAGC
>NZ_JANSIQ010000052.1:118340-119236 GCF_047502685.1 Synechococcus sp. OH20
GGGAAATCCAGGAGCTGCATCAGTCCATCCAGGCCAGCCGCGCTGAGTCTGCCGAACAAGCTGCTGCCCAGGCTCGAAGCTTGCGAGAGCTACAGCAGGTTGTCAGCGAGACCCGCTCTGACCTGGCCCATCTTGCCGAATGGGCAGAAGAAGTGACTCAAGCTCTGATTACTCTCACCGCTCTACAACAAGAGCACGAACGGGCTATGCAGGCCATCAACCAACGTCAAGCGGAAACGGATCAAAGGTTCAACATCCTCCTTGAGGAAGTACGCTACCTAATTCGCAAGCAGATTTCTGACGGAAGTCCTCCTCCCCCCTCAGCCTGAACACCAGGATCCCTTCAGAACTGCGAGGGCAGCCCTAATCTTCATCCACTTCCCACTCCAATAGGTGTGCATAGGGAGCCACCAAGCTGGGAGCATAAAAGGCAATGGCTCGAAGGGCATGCCAGTCTTCCAAGCAGCCAAAGACAGTTGGGTAGTCATTGCGCTCCAACCGCTCTGCAATTGCGGCCACATCAGCTTCGGTAAACTGGCCGGGATCCATTCCCTTGGCTGGGGCTTCTACTTTGGACTTGGATCGGGCAGACATAGGCAGTTTGAACACGCTACAAGCCGATCTTAACCTCTTCTTTTCGCGCGGCGAACCTTGACCAAAGACTTAACATATAGCCATTTCAAATAGCAATAAAACGGTTTGTGACATCGTTATGGCTACGCAACGCTGTCGCGAACGCGCCGGCGGCGCGGAGCGCTATCCCTTACTCCCCGTTCCAAAGGGGAGGATTCTGAATGACTGGTATTGCTTGGCAACGCTGCGTGAACAGTTTCCAGATACCAGATACAGCCTGTTAAGTAATCAAGGGGTACAGTAGCAACACTTAGCAAACCAAC
>NZ_JANSIQ010000053.1:0-25268 GCF_047502685.1 Synechococcus sp. OH20
GGTGCTATCCATCCCCACCGTATAGACGGTGGGGAATTCCGCACCTTACGTTAAAGTTACACTTTTTCCGGAATCGAGTGCAATTGGATTACAAGTGCGAGGAAATAAATTCTATACCTACAAGCACCATACACCTGACTATAACTGACCCTATTCGAGAAAGTGCAGGCATTGCTGCAGGGCGCGCTGCACCGAGCCCAGGTAGCCCTCTCCGAACAAGTTGAGATGGTTGAGCCAGTGGTAGAGCTGGTAGAGAGGCTTGCGGTGGGGATACCCCTCGTTCAAGGGATAGGCCTGCTGATAAGCCTGATAGAACGCCGGCGGAAAACCGCCGAACAGCTCTGTCATCGCCAGATCTGTCTCCCGATCCCCGTAGTAGACGGCTGGGTCGAAGATCACGGGGGATCCATCGGCCAAGGCCCCGTAGTTGCCCCCCCACAGATCTCCATGTAGCAGAGCGGGTTCCGGCCTATAGTCCTGAAAAAACGCTTCCAGCTTCGCCATCACCCGTTCGGCTTGGGCCACCCACGAGCCGCGGTATCCCCGTTGGCAGGCCAGCTTGACTTGGTAGAGCAGCCGCTGTTCCCGATAAAAGTCCGGCCAGTTTGGCCGCCAACTGTTGATTTGCGGCGTGGAGCCGATGGTATTGTCGCGATCCCAGCCATAGCTCCCGTTGGGAGACAAGGTGCGATGCAACTGGGCCAACTGGGATCCCAAGAGACTGGCCGTGTGGGGACGGGGCGAGGTTAGCTCCAGGTACTCCAGCACCAAGTAGGCTTGGCTTCCTGCGGATCCCCAAACAATGGGTCGAGGCACCCGAATGGCGTGGGCAGCCGCCAGGGTTTGCAAGCCCGCCGCTTCTGCCGCAAACATCTCCAGCGCCCTCTCTCCCCCACGGGCCAATTTGACGAAGTAGTCTCTCGACCCTTCTGCAAGAGGGTTTTGGAGAGCGCAGGAAAACCGATAGGTGGCGTTGATGCTGCCCCCGCCCACAGGACGATACTGCAGGGGCTGGATGGGATCCCCTGTCGCTTGCGAAAGGTGCTGAGCAATGGCCTGCCAAAGCGTTTGCATCAACAGCAAAAGTTAGTTGTTGGGGGAAAACAGGTACTTATTCCCTATAGCTTGCCTCAGACTCTCCGCCACAGCACATCCGTTGCTGACCAGGACGCCGTTCGCCTGCTCTCATTTTGATCTTGAATTGATCTTGAAACTGATTTTTCTCCTTGCCTAGTGCCTGCTGGGCCAATGTCGGGTAGAGTTGGCGATAGCCATCCTGATGTCGGTTAACGCTTATGAATAGCCCGAACCCGGATCGCGATCCCGCCTTTTCACCCCACGCTCAGCAGGGCAGTCTGGGTTGGAGCCTTGGCTTGTTTTTCGGATCCCTGGCTTGGGCAGGATGGACAAGTCAACCGCCAACTTGGGCTCAACCGGTCGAGCAGCAACCGCAAGAGGAAGTCTTTGTGCTGGAGCGCAACATCGATCCTGGGGCGCAAATCCGGGTGCGTAACGAGCTGGTCAAGATTTGTGGCGACTATCGCTGCGAAGGCTATCGCTTTGCGGTGCGGGTGCCGATTGGCCCTGAAGATACTCTGGAAACTCTGCTGGGGCGGCTGGATGCTGAGATGCGGCGGGAGGTGGATCGGGTGTTTCAAACTCGGCCCGATCTCAATCGGGTCATCGTCGATGGCTATGTCTTTTCGGGAACTCCCGCTTTTGTTGGCCGAGAAGTGCTGTTGCAAACGATGTTTGTTCCCCGTCACCGTTGGCAAGTGGGTCGCTTGGGGCCAGAGCAAGACGCGATTTTCTACGCCGAGCTGCTGCCCCAGGTGACGCCTTTTCTCACTCCATCCCCAACCCCCACGCCCGCACCTGGGCCTGTACCCGGAGAGGCTGTGCCCCCTCTGCCCCCAGCTCCTGTGGCAACGCCTACCCCTGAAGAAACCCCAGCCGCTCCACCGCCGCCGGGGGGTGTGATCGAACGGCAGCCCATTCGGCCTTGAGGGGGTTGCTCGCTTTAAATGCCCTCTGGGTCGAGAGGGATCCCACCATTTTTGCCCTCAGTCTGTTGCCGTTGGAGCTGGGGTGGGGTTGAGTCCTGGGTCGCCGTGATCTAGGCTTCAAAATTAGGAGGGATCCCCTCGGTTGATGGCTTGACTGGATCGGTGTCGGCGGCATGGCAGGACACAGCAAATGGGCCAACATTAAACGGCAAAAGGCCCGTGTAGATGCCAAAAAGGGCAGCCTATTTACCAAACTTTCGCGGGCCATTATCGTGGCGGCTCGCAGCGGCTTGCCAGATCCGGATGGGAATTTTCAGTTGCGGGCGGCGGTGGAGAAAGCCAAAGCGGCGGGGATGCCCAGCGAGAACATCGAACGGGCCATCGCCAAGGGAGCCGGCAACTGGAGCGATGACAGCCCCCTGGAAGAAGTTCGCTACGAGGGCTATGGCCCCGGCGGGGTAGCGGTGTTGATCGAGGCGATGACCGACAACCGCAACCGCACGGCTGCCGAGGTGCGAGAAGCTTTCAACAAAACCGGCGGCAGCTTGGGAGAAGCCGGCTGTGTGAGCTGGATGTTCCGACAGCGAGGGGTGATCAGCCTGGAGAACGTGGCGGATCCCGAAGCCCTGTTGCTGGCGGTGGCAGAAGCAGGGGGCGATGACCTCAAGGTGGAGGGAACCAGCGCAGAAGTATACTGCGACTACTCCTTGCTCGAGCAGGTGGCCACGTATCTGAAAAAAGAGGGCTGCCAAGTGCAAGATGCCGCCATCCGCTGGATCCCATCCAATGAGGTTCAGGTGGGGGATCCCGACACCGCCAAGCTGGTGCTCACCTTGATGGAACGTCTGGATAGCCTGGACGATGTGCAAAATGTCTACGCCAATTTCGAGATCGACGAGGCGGTGATGGAAAGCCTAGCCTGAGGACACCCTTCTATTGAAGCGACAGGAAACTCTCATCAGAGCTGCATTGCCGGCCACACCTACAAACAAAACGTTTCTCTAAGTCGTTATTGCTACACAACGCTCTAACTCCCCTCTCCCTGAGGGAGAGGGGCTGGGGGTGAGGGCAACATCGCTATTGGGTAACTGACCTTGTGCTAAATGGACTACAAATTGATCCCTCACCCTGCCCTCTCCCAGAGGGAGAGGGTTCTGAGTCTTCTCCCCCTCGCCCCTTGGGAGAGGGGCTGGGGGTGAGGGTCATCCCTCAGAGAGAGGGGCTGGCGGCAAAGTGTCTTAAATCTTATTTGAAACGACCATACCCCCAGAACTTCAGCGGAGCTTAATGGCAGTGCCGGTGGCGGTGATGAGCAGCAGCACGCCGGTTTGATCGATGTTGATGGTGTCGGTGTTGATGGCGATGCCGATGACGCCATCTGCCCCCAGGCGTTTGGCTCGCCGCTCCAGCTCTTCTATGGCTTCTTTTTGGCCTTGCTCGAAGACGCGCTCGTAGGCTCCCGTGCGCCCGCCAATAATATCGCGGATGCCGGCAAAGAAATCTCGCAAGGCATTGCTGCCGTAGACCACCTCGGCGGTGACGATGCCCAGGTAGCGCTCGATCTCCACACCTTGCAGCACATCTGTGGTTGTCAGCAACATCAGCCTGCCCCCTTGGTCAACGCCTACCAGGATAGTCGGGATCGTCAACCTTCAGATCCCTCCCGATGGCCTTTGCCACGTGGTGGGGTATTGTTAACGGGATCCCCGGCCAAACCGGCGGCTGATACAATAGCTGCCCAAGAGTCAAAGACTTCTGCTTTGCCGACAGGATTCTCCCCCAAACCCGATGGCAGGCCCAATCCGAGTGGTGGGTAGTTTGAACATGGATTTGGTGGTGCAGGTGCCCCGCCATCCCGGCCCTGGCGAAACGGTGCTGGGATCCGACTACGCCACCTACCCTGGCGGCAAGGGGGCCAATCAGGCGGTGGCAGCGGCACGAGCAGGAGCCCAAGTGGAGATGTGGGGGGCGGTGGGATCGGATGGGTTTGGCCGCCTGCTGAGAGAGAACCTGGAGCAAAACGGCGTCGATACCCGTCACCTGAGGCAGTTGGAAGGGCCCAGCGGCGTGGCTCTCATCACCGTGGATGCAAGCGGGCAAAACCGGATCGTGGTCAGCCCTGGCGCCAATGGTCGCTATTTGCCAGCGCATTTGCCTCCCTTTACCCCGGTGTCTCTGCTTCTGCTGCAACTGGAAATTCCTCTGCCCACCGTGCAGGCTGCAGCAGAACAAGCCTTTGCCCAGGGGATCCCCATTTTGCTCAATCCTGCGCCCATCGCACCCTTGCCGGGATCCCTGTTGCGCCAGGTTCGCTACCTGGTGCTCAACGAAATCGAAGCCGCCGACCTTGCCCAGTCTCCTGTGGAAACGCCGGAACAAGCTCAAAAGGTGGCTCAAGAATTGCAGAAGCAGGGGATCCCAACCGTCATCCTCACCTTGGGAGGGGCAGGGTTCGTTTGGGCCGATGGGGAAGAAAGGGGCCATTGGCCGGCCCATCCCGTAGAGGTGGTGGATACCACTGCTGCCGGAGATGGTTTTTGTGGGGCGTTGGCCGCTTGTCTGGCTGCCGGGGGATCCCTGAGGGAAGCCTTGCGCTTTGCCAATGCCGCCGCTGCTTTGGCCGTAACCCGCGCGGGAGCCCAACCCAGCTTGCCCCGGCGCCCTGAAATCGAGGCGTTTTTGGCCTCTGCCCCAGAAACAGCCTAGACCAGCGCTAGCACCCGACCACAGCCGGTAACAGGATCCCTTGGGTACTGCTCAAGAGAACCTTGTCTTCCCGCGTAGGTGTGGGTTAGGAGATGAACAGACAGAAAACATCCGGTAGCCCTGACAAAGACCTGTGAGTACCCTCCTTGCTGAAGATGACGTTCTTTACCGTCAGCATGTACACAGCCTACTGACGCAACATTTGCCTGAATTTGGCCCGGTGTACACAGCCTCGAACGGCAGAGAGGCGCTGGATCTCTACCGTCAGCACCACCCCAGCTTTGTGTTGATGGATATTCGCATGCCCGAGATGACCGGGATCGAGGTGGCCCGCCAGGTGTGGTCAGAGTGCCCCAGCACACGCATCATTTTTTGGTCGCATTTTGCCGATGAAGTCTATGTGCGGGAGCTGCACAAGATTGTGCCCCCGCAAACCGTCTATGGTTACCTTTTGAAAAATTGCACCGATGAAAAATTGGTCAGCGCCATCCAAGCGGTGGTGCAGGACGAGCAATGCGTGATCGATCGGGAAGTGCGCGGGGTCGATTCCCGTTCACAAAACAAAATTACGGGTCTCAGCGATGCGGAGTATGAGGTGTTGGTGGACATTGCCCTCGGCCTCACCGACCAGGCCATTGCCGCACGGCGCTTTTTGTCCCGCCGAGGGGTCACCAACCGCCTGCGCAACCTCTACGACAAGTTAGAAGTGAGCAACGACCAAATCGAGAGCGACGAGTGGGGAACCACCTTCAGCCTGCGGGCCCGCGCCATCCGCCTTGCTTTTAAACGGGGGTTGATCAACGCCCAACTGCTGGATGAGGAGGAAGTGCATTTGGATCACTGGCTCAGCCGCTATCGATTGGATCCGTTGGACTAGTACCCAACCGGATAAAAGGGCGGGGCTTTTTCGGTCGGGCTAGCGGCGCGGAGCGCGGCCTGGTGGCCTGGATGGGGTTCAACTGGGCCAGGGGAGGCGAAAGGCACCTCGATCATCCGCTCCGGCACCAGCGGCACCATGTCGGAGCGGTCGGCAACTTCCCGCAGAGCATTGGCGATGGATTCTTGAGCCAGCAGAAACTGCCGTTCGTTGCGCTGCATCTGCTGCCACACCTGGTAACGCTGGCTCCATTGGCTTTGGGTATGCACAGTCCAACTGTAGAGGCCCAGCACCGCCAACCCCGAGACAATGGCCATGCCTGTGGAGATCTGTTGCCACCTGACCAGATGTTTTTTCCAGACGGGATCCCGACTGTGGGGATGAGCCGATTTTAAGGGCTGGGGGCGACTGACTTTGCTGGCGTGGGCAACCGTCCTTGGGTGGCGGCGGGCAGGCAAGGTCGCGGTTTTGCTCTGCAGTGGAAAAGGGCGGCGGCCACGGCCTGTGTTCAAAGGCTGGCTGATCATAGAGTTCAAACCTCACACACACCAAGTGCCAACGTCACAACGCTAGCAATGGGTCGCTGCCGTTCGCGCCAGCGGGACGGAGTCCTTTTCCGACCCACTCTATCCGATCTGCAGCAGCTTTCCACGATGAGACGCAGGGTGCTAAATCAAACCTCCAGGCGAGGTGGAGGGCAATCACGGCGCCGCTCGGCGGGCAGCCACTCGCAGTTTGGCAGAACGG
This sequence comes from Synechococcus sp. OH20, assembly GCF_047502685.1. Lineage (NCBI taxonomy): Bacteria > Bacillati > Cyanobacteriota > Cyanophyceae > Synechococcales > Synechococcaceae > Synechococcus > Synechococcus sp. OH20. The sequence goes on from NZ_JANSIQ010000053.1 coordinate 6,337, forward strand.
GCACGCGGATTGCGTTGCTGTTCCAGCTCGGAAGGGCACACGGGTTTGGGAGTGAGCACCTGCCAGCGGGGATCTGTGCGAAAGGCCCATTTCACCAGGCGATCTTCCAGGCTGTGGAAGCTGATCACGGCCAACCTGCCGCCGGGTTTTAACCAAGTGGGAGCCTGAGCCAGCAAGGTTTCCAAAGCCTCGAGTTCTCGGTTTACGGCAATGCGCAACGCCTGAAAGATCCGGGTGGCCGGGTGGATACGGCCTCGCCGCGCTGCCGGGGGTACCGCCTGGCAAACCACCTGGGCCAGTTGGGTGGTGGTGAAAAGGGGGCGCGACTGTTCGATGCGGTGGGCGATGCGGCGGGCAAATCGCTCTTCGCCATAGCGGGTGAAAATGTCGATCAAGTCTTCCACCGGGCGATGATTGACCCAATCGGCAGCGGTTTCCAGATCAGCACCGGGATCCATGCGCATATCCAGCGGCCCCTCCCGGCGAAAGCTAAATCCTCGCTCAGGAGAGTCCAGTTGTGGCGAACTCACCCCCAGGTCGGCCACGATGCCATCGAAGGGGATCCCCTGCCCTTGCTCATCCCGAAAGCCGTGCTGCTGCAGATCGAAATCGGCAAAGTTGAGGTGCCAGAGTCGGAGGCAACTGTCGGGGATCCCTGCTGCGGCCAAACGCGCCTGGGCCGCCCGCAGAGCTGCCGGATCCCGATCCAGCCCCACCACTCGCTCTGCTCCTCTTTGTAGCAGCACCAAGCTGTGTCCACCCCCTCCCACCGTCACGTCCAAAAAGGTGCCGCCCTGCCGTTCGCGGGACGAACTCCTTGGTTGCAGATAGGCCACCACCTCTTCAGTCAGAACGGACTCATGGTGGTAGAGAGGGATCTCCCCAAGCAGAGTTTTCGGCAAGTCCATAAGCGCAGCAGAGGGGTGGCTTCGATGCTAGCCGGGTCTTTTCCCCAGCCAAATGGATCCGTCTGTTCAGTAGGTCGGCTGAGTTTCGCCTCTATTGGTTTGTAGAGTAGAGACTGTGCTTTTATCAAGCTTTCATGATCTCAAATTATAGTCATTTCAAATAGCAACGAAACGTTTCTCTACATTGCTACGCGCCGCTCTAACTCCCCTCTCCCTCTGGGAGAGGGGCCGGGGGTGAGGGCAACATCGCTATTGGGTAACTGACCTTGTGCTAAATGGACTACAAATTGATCCCTCGTTGATCCCTCACCCTGCCCTCTCCCAGAGGGAGAGGGTTCTGAGTCTTCTCCCCCTCGCCCCTTGGGAGAGAGGGTCGGGAGAGGAGTTGGATTGGCGGCGAAGTGTCTTAATCCGGTTGGAAATGACCATACATCCAAAACCAAGAAAAGCCTGGAGTTTTAGACCCAACTTTTTGATAAAGACAACTTGATAAAAACAACAACTGCTTGGTGATTAGAAACAGTATTGCTGTAACTGAGCCAGTTCTGCCTCGCTGAGATCCTGCCACTGGCCGGGAGCAAGCCCCGTCAGAGAGAGCGGCCCCAGTCCAACGCGAACCAGCCGCAAAGTTGGGATCCCAACAGCGGCAGTCATGCGGCGCACCTGTCGATTGCGACCCTCCCGCAGCGTCAGTTCCAGCCAGGTGGTGGGGATGGAGCGGCGAAAGCGAATGGGGGGATCCCGTGGCGGCAGGTTGGGTTCCTCGGCCAAGACTTTAACCTGGGCCGGGCGCGTTTTTCGCCCTTGGATGATCAGCCCCTGTTGCAACTGTTGTAGGGCCTGGGGGGTGGGGATCCCTTCCACCTGAACCCAGTAGGTGCGCTCGTGGCCGAACTTGGGATCGATCAAGCGGGCATTGAGGATGCCATCATCGGTCAGCAGGAGCAGCCCTTCGCTGTCGCGATCCAATCGACCCACCGGATAGACCCTGGGCACCGGGATAAAAGACTTGAGCGTAGGCCGCCCCTCTTGGTCGGTAAATTGGGTGAGCACACCGTAGGGCTTGTAGAACTTGAGATAACGCATGAGGCACACAACTCATGAATTCCATCTTTCCGGATCTTTCAGATTGGCAGAGCAGCTTCAACGGTAAGATCGAGCCTTAAGGAGCAATGTTCCTCCACCGGCAGCAGCGTTTGACGGAGCTCACCCATGACCATAGACAACAATTTACTTTGGGTTTTAGTCGGAACGGCGGGGCTCTCTCTCCTCAGTCTGGTGTACGTGCTGGTGGACGAGGGCAACAAACGCAGGCGCTACGAACAGCAAAAAGAAAAAGAAGCTGCCCAGCCACCTGCGGTTGCTCCTGAAGAAGAAGCCGCGATCCCGACTGCGCCCTCCCCTTCTGCCCCAGAGCCTGTTGCCGCCCAGCTTCCTCTTAAGGAGCAAGAAACCGCTCCCAGCCTTGAGGACTCTGCCCTCGCCCAAGAGCCGGATACGGCGCCCAGCCCGGCAGAGGAAACGCGGCAAAACACCCCCTAGGGCAAAAGTTGTATCAGATCCTGGCAAAGCCGTCTCATACAACCAGCTCTACCCCCACCAGCTAAAACAATGGACAAAGTTGACTTGCCTGAGGAGATCCTTCGCGCTTGGCTGCGGGAAGATCTGGGTCACGGCGATCTCACCACAGAGCTGACCCTGCCCCCAGGACTGAAGGGCGAGGCGGTGATTTTGGCCAAGGAGCCGGGGATCCTGGCGGGCCTGGAGATTGCCCAAAAAGTCTTCCGGCTGGCAGATCCCCAGGTAGAGTTCACCCCTTGGGTGGAAGAGGGGGCCGCAGTAGCTGCTGGCCAAGAGGTAGCTCATCTCAAGGGATCCCTGCGGGGGATTCTGGCGGGGGAGAGGCTGGCGCTCAACCTTCTCCAAAGGCTGTCCGGCATTGCCACGCTCACCCGCTCCTATGTAGAAGCTCTCCGAGGAACCTCAACCCAGCTTCTGGACACCCGTAAGACCACCCCTGGCCTACGCGCCCTGGAGAAGTATGCAGTACGAGTAGGGGGCGGCAAAAACCACCGCTTTGGCCTCTTCGACGGCATCTTGATCAAAGAGAACCACATCATTGCTACGCAACTCTGTTGCGACCGCGGCGCGGGGGGGGTTTTGACAGCCGTCAAACGGGCCAAGGAAGGCGCTCCCCACCACCTCAAGGTGGAGGTCGAGGTGCGGGATCTCCAAGAACTGGAAGAGGCGTTGGCGGCAGGCGCCGATCTCATCCTCCTGGATAACTTCACCCTGGAAGCAACTCGGGCCGCCGTCCAACGGGTGGGCGGCAAGGTTCCTCTGGAGGCCAGCGGCAACATGAACCTGGAACGGGCCCGGCAAGTTGCCGAGGCAGGCGTGAACTACGTCAGCGTCGGGGCGCTCACCCACTCCGCCAAGGCCTTGGATCTCTCTTTGCTGGTGGTGCCGCCCTGAGACACGCTCTCGCGGGGCACTGCTTTTGATGCTAGCTTGAGAAGACAACCTGGGCTCGGCTCCGTCCTGCTGTTACGAAAGGCTTCTCTTGCCGGCTCAGATGCTTCTCCAAAGCGGAGTTGACCACCTGCGGGAGCTATGCTCTGCCCAAAAAGTGCTCCGCTCCAGCTCACAGAGGAACAAAACCGTTAGGAAGTAATGGAAGGAGAAACCCTGTTGCGAGGCAACGCTGCTGCGACCGTCCGGGAAATTGCTCAGCTCAAACAGGAGAGACAGGCGGTTATTCTTGCTCATTCCTATCAGCTCCCCGAAGTGCAGGAGGTGGCGGACTTTGTGGGAGACTCTTTGGGACTGGCTCGCGAGGCGCAGAAGACCAACGCCCAGGTCATCGTCTTTGCCGGCGTCCACTTTATGGCTGAGACGGCGGCCATCCTCAACCCGGAAAAAACGGTGCTGCTGCCGGATCTGGAGGCGGGCTGCTCCTTGGCCGATAGCATCTGCCCCGAAGATGTGCTGCGCTGGAAAGAGGCCAACCCAGAAGGCCTGGTGGTGGCTTATGTCAACACTGCCGCCGCGATCAAGGCCCTGGCCGATGTCTGCGTAACCAGCGCCAACGCGGTTCAAGTGGTGGCCAGCCTGCCCCCGGATCGCCCCATCTTTTTTGTGCCAGATATGTTCCTGGGGGCCCACGTGGCGCAGGTGACAGGCAGGGAGTTGGATTTGTTTCCCGGCGAGTGCCACGTGCATGTCGGCATTCGGGAAGAGCACCTCAAGGCGATGGTGGAAGAGCATCCTGGGGCAGAGTTCCTCATTCACCCCGAATGCAGTTGTGGCTCCAGTTGTCTGTTTCTCAAACCCGATGCCAAGCTCCTTTCCACCGAGGGCATGGTGCGCCATGCCAAGAGTTCGCCCTGCCGGGAGTTCGTGGTCGCCACCGAGGTGGGCATTCTCCACCGCCTGAAGAAGGAAGCCCCCGACAAGACGTTCATCCCTGTGAAGGCGGATGCCGTCTGCGAGTACATGAAGAAGATCACCCTGGAGAAGATCCGCCGCTCCCTGCTGGAGATGCGCCCCGTGATCCGGGTGCCGGAGGCGGTGGCCGAGAAGGCCCGCAAGTCCATCTTGGCCATGCTGGCGATCCCTGCCGGGGCCTAGAGGTGAAGCGCAAGGACTACGTGCCGCCCTTGCAAGAGGGTCTGTCGGGAACTGCAGCGCTATCGCGATGGGAAACGGATCTGCTGATCCTGGGAGCCGGGGTGGCGGGAGTGTACGCAGCCCTGTGGGCGGAAGCTGAGGGAGCAAGAACCCTGGTGGTGAGCAAGGATCCCTTGCCCTCTGGCTCTACGCCTTGGGCGCAGGGGGGGGTGGCTTTTCCTCTGGACGCGACGGATGTGGCGGCCCATCTCCAGGACACCCTGCAGGCAGGCCGCGGCCTGGTGGAAGCAAAGGTGGCCCGCTCCATCTTGCAGGAAGCGCCCTTTCACCTGGAGAAACTTTTGTCTTGGGGACTGCCTTTCCATCCCGAGCCGGTGCGAGAAGGAGGCCACTCGCGGGCACGGGTGCGTCACCTGGGGGGGGATCGCAGCGGGCTGTGGCTGCTCAGAGGACTGTTGGGCCGTCTCAGCAGGCTGCCTTTGCAGGGCTACACGGCTCTCAGCCTTTTGCTGGCGGGAGACAGAGTGGCGGGAGCCCTGCTTCTCGGCCCTGAAGGGCCGGTACAGGTGAAGGCCGGGGCGGTTCTCCTGGCTACGGGAGGATTTGGCAGCCTCTTTCCCATCTCCACGGCTCCACCGGGGGCCAGCGGCGATGGAATGGTGCTGGCCTGGCGGGCCGGAGCCATCTTGAGGGATCTGGAGTTTGTGCAATTTCACCCTACGGCCTTGTCCAATGGGGCACTGGTGAGCGAGGCAGCCAGAGGGGTAGGAGCGGTTCTGCTCAACGCCTGGGGGGAGCGCTTTATGCCTCGCTATGCGGAGCTGGGCGAGCTGGCGCCGCGGGATGTGGTGGCCCAGGCTGTTTTCTGGGAGCGGCAGCGGACGGGGGCGGTCTACCTCGACCTGCGCAGCATTGAGCATTTGGAGGAACGCTTTCCCACCGTCGTCGCCTCTGCCCGCGCCTTGGGGCTGGATCCCACAACAGATCTTCTCCCGGTCGCTCCTGCGGCTCACTACGTGATGGGTGGGGTACGCACCGACGCTGGCGGCTTCACCGGCCTGCCGGGCCTCTATGCAGCGGGGGAGGTGGCTTCCACGGGCTTGCATGGGGCCAATCGCCTAGCTTCCAACAGCCTTTTGGAAGGGCTGGTCATGGGCAAGCGGGCCGCTCTGGCCGCCTTGCAAGATTTACAAGGCCCACCTCGGCAGCCCCAGGCACTACCTGTGCTCACTGCGCCACCCTCTCTTCTCCCCAAGCTCAAGCCGCAAGTGGGAGAAGCCCTGGGCGTGGTGCGGGAGGGCGAGCGGCTGCGAGCTTTTCTGGCTTTTGCAGAAGCCCTGCCCCTAGAGGAGAAGCCCTGGGCCAGCCGGGAAGAGGCGGAGGCCGGCAGTCTACTTTTGCTCGCTCGCCTGGTGGCACAGGGGGCGCTGCTGCGAGAGGAAAGCCGAGGGGCCCATTTCCGAGAAGATTTTCCCCAGGAAGGGGAACCTTTCCATACGGAAGTGAGTGGCTCAACCCTTTGTCGAGTACCTGCAGGTTGAGTGGTTTGTCTTTGCCAGGAGCGAGCTATCCGCATCCTAGCCGCAGAATTGAACCCTTTGCTGAATGAAGGCTGAATGAAGATGAAATGGGTTTGAGAGTTATAGTTATTTAATTCAATTCAAATAGCAATGAAAGGTTTTTTGTCGCGCCGTTGTTGCTACGCAACGCTGCCGCGAACGCGCCGGCGACGCGGAGCGCTATCCCTAGCCCCTCTCTCCCTCTGTCTTTTTCCGCGAGCGAGTTGAGCTTGTTTTCTTGGCACTGGCAGATGCTGTGGATTTTTTGGACGATTTCTGCTTACTGGGAGGCGGCGCTGTAGGAGTTAGAAAAAAAACTTCTTTTAGGGCATCTAATTTTTTGCCTCGCGTAATTCTGCATCCTAGCTTGGTTATGGGAGTTAGATCCTGCCACCAGCTCCTATCGGCCTCTGCAATTCGCGCGGCTGCAATGGTTACATCAACTCCCTTGAGGGGGGTGCCGGGCTGCTCGGCCAGGTATCTCAGCGCAGCCAAGATAGTTTCCCTAGAAGCCTCCGTCAAATTTACCTTCGGAACCATTTCTCTAGTGAGAACTTGGGCCTGCTCCACCTGCTCCGGGGCTGGGTCAACAATAATACACCACAGCCTCTCCAACCCGGCTTCTTGAGCAACTGCATAGACAAAATGGTTGCCAATGGCCTTGTACTGGTAGTCGCTAGCCTCAACCACCAGCAGCGGCACCCAATTGTGCCCTCCTGTTGCCCTTAACTGAGCAGCTGCTGCAGTAACCAGGAAAGAGGGAGCAGAAAACCCCTCGGCAGGCATGATGCTCTCAAGGGGTAAGTTAACCAGCTTGCCGAGATCGGAAAACTCACTCATCGATAAAGTACTCGCCGGCGAGACTTTGGTAGTATTCTAAAACTTTCTTGTACTTAAAGACAGCAGGGATTCGAGCAAAAGTGGCAGAAGATATCACTGTATAGTCGGGTATTTTAAAAATGCTTTTGTCTTCATTGCCCTTCTTAAAACGCGGCCAGAAATACGAAACTAAGCATACATTTTCTTCTTGGTTGATAAACTTTCGTATTTCTTCGTTCGCTAGTTGAATAGTGTGTTGACTTCCCGAAGAGACACCATTAAAAAAGATAGGCAAAGCGATGGGTCCTCCGTCATGTCGTGATTCAACAGTAGCCGGAATAAACTTGGTGATTACTCTAACAGCGTTACTCAAAGAAGACAGATCATCAGGTCGGGTAGGTATCAAAACAACATCAGCAGCAAAAAGTCCACTTTGGCTAAAGTAAAGCCATTGAGTTGGGCAGTCGATTAGGATGTAGTCATACTCATGACGAAGGGGGGCAAGCAGATCCCGAAGGCGCCTGGTTCCTTTCTGGATATAGGCTGCATTTTCGCTGTCGGTCAGTTTCTCCAGCTCAGAGTCTCTTGGGATGAGGTTGAAGACGGAAACTATTCCCTTAGGTGTCTTGAGCCTATATGTCTGAACAATCGTGTGGACGTCTATCCTGGGATCCTTTAAACACTGCGTTAGTGTAACTTTTCCAGGAGTAGCTCCCAAGCTTCTTGTCAAATCTCCTTGGGAGTCAAAGTCAACAGCTAGGACTTTTTTTCCTTTAGATACTAATGCTCCTGCAAGGTTAATAACCGTTGTTGTTTTTCCCACACCTCCTTTATTGTTGTACACACATATGGTCAAAGCGCGCTCGTAGTTTTCTAGCTTGTTTCGTAAATCACGCACGATGTTCTCAATGTTATCCAGGTTGATAGCAAGGTTTGCTGTAACAGGGTGAACAACCTTCCCGTGTCTCCTCCAGAGCTGGATGTAATTTGCATTGGCGATTATTCCCCACCTTGCTGATTTGCAATGCTCTCCAAGCAAGTACCTTTTTATTTGATCTACTGCATCTCTACAGGCAGCGGATCCCTCACTAAGATTGACTGTCCTGGACTTAACTTCCAAGAGAAGGTATGGGTTTTTCCTAGAGTTGAAGAAGATGTCTGTATGTTGTGTGTTTTTTCTAGCCGCAAAGTCTACTTCTCCGCACCCTGTTTCAAACTCAGGCCTAATCTCCAAGTCTCCAAAGCCTAGCTCATGGAGCAAGGGGATAGCGAAATGTTGGACAATGACTTGCTCCTTGCCCTCGGTGGGGGATATCCTCTCAAGCTTCTCTCGGAGGGGGATAGCACTGGTCATAGACTGAAGGGATCCCAATGTGCCCCTCAGTCTAGCAGTTGCTTTGCCCTCTCTGCGAGTGCCTGGGCCGTTAGGCCGTTGTAGTCCATGAGTTCGGCAGGAGTGGCGGTGGTTTCGCCGCGTTTCCAGGCAAAAAGATCGCGCGGGCCGGTGTAGCGCAACAACAGGGGCTCCAACATCAGGCTGGATCCGCCAGTCACGCCGATAAGGGCTTCGCCGGCAAACCAGGCGGCAAACTCCTGGTCAGACATGAACTCTCCATCGGGTTGGGCACAGGTGGACCAGGCTATATCGCTGGGGCGATAGAGACGGCGAGGGCTGACCACAGAGACAATTTTGCTGCCGATCCCCTGGGCCTGGAGCTGGTCAGCCGCCGCAAAGACTGGCAGGAGGATCATATCCCCCACCACAGCAAAGACCACAGTGCGGGATCCAGGCAGTTCCTGCAGCACAGTGCAGCCCTGCTCCACGGCTTGGCGCGCTTGTTCCAGGGTGGTGCGGATGGGCAGGGGGGTTTTGCTGGCAAAGATCGGGATCCCTTTGTTGAAGGTCGATAAGGCCCACTCGTAGGCGGCTTGGGCACAGTTGGCGTCGGGGGGAAAGAGGGGGAAGATGTTGCCGTTGCGCATCATGGCCGCTAGATAGGCCTCGATTTCCGGGCGTTGGTGGGTCCAGCCGTTGCGTCCCTGTTCCAATGCTCCAGCTGTGAAGAGGGCAATAGCGGCAGGGGTGGGGCGACGCAGCTCCGCCATCGCCTGGGTTACCGTCTGCCAGATGGGCAGTCCGTTGACGGCAAAGGATTCATAGGAGCACCAGAGGGAGCGCCCGCCAAAGAGCGCCAGGCCCCCTGTCAGGCCAGCGCAGGCATCTTCACTAAGGGGTTCGTAAACCTGGCCCTGGGGCTGTTGGTTGTAGAGGGGATCCGCCGTGGGGTGGATCACTTTGAGACCTTGGTTGACGTTGGCGATGCCGGAAGCCTCGTTACCATCGGCATTGGCCACCAGAAAGTCGGGATCTTTCTGCCCCACCTGCACCACCAGGGTGCCGATGGCCGTGGTGGAGACTTGCTTATCGCCGAGGGGGAACTCAGTTAAGTTGAGGGATCCCAGCGGCGGCAGAGGCCGGACAGACTCAGTGACCACCACCTTGGCTGCCGGCCCCCCAGCAGCCCGTTCACAGTTTTGGCGCACCAGGGCCCAAGCTGCCGGATGCAGGGCCCGCGCTTGCAGAGCGGCCACGATGTCGGGGTTATCCAAGGTGTGGTGGGCATAGAGGTTGTGGGATTTGGATCCCTTGGCGTGCACGCCCGCCCCTTTCAGTTGCTTGAGGATGAAAACCGTCAGGTGGCCGCTTAGAGCTGACTGAATGGCCCGCTCCATCTCGGTCAGTACCCTCTGGGCAAAAGCCAAGCGGGCTTTCAGAGAAAATTGGGTGCTATCGACGTAAGGGCCAGGCTGCTGGGCATCGTCGAAGTCTTTGGCATCCACCAGCACCACTTCCTCAAAGCCGTTGCCCCGCCAGTACTCTACCATCTGGGCGTTGGCGAGGGTGGAGATCATGCTGTGGTGCTCTTGGCTGTAGCCGTTCCAGACCAGCACCGGTAGGAAGTTGGTGCGCTGCGGGAAGGCGGTGTGAAAGTGGATCATGGAGCTCATCACGTAGGGCTCCCCCAGGCCCCCATCGCCGATGGTGACCGGGAAGAGGCGATCCGGGTAGAGCAGGGCGCCGGCCATGGCAAAGTGCTGCCCCTGCCCCAGTGGCCCTGCCGGCGCCAGCAAGCCGGGGATGTAGCCAGAAAGGTGGCCCAACAGCCCTTCCCGTTCCCGGAAGCGGGCCCGCAAGTCAGAGACCGTGTGGATGCCCATCTCGGCCAGGGATCCATCCAAGAACATGGCGGCGTAGAAGCCGGGGGCGTGGTGGCCCACTTCGGTGGGGATGTTCTTTTGGCCCAGGTACACCAAAGCGGCATAGGCTTCCGCCTGGCTGGCAAAGCCGCCTGGGTGGCCCGAGGCTTTGCTGGCGGTCATCTGCAGGGTGAGGTAGCGCAGCGCATCGGCATAGAGCAAGGTCTGGTAGGCGGCCATGCGACTGCCGGGATCCCGCAGCTTGCCTGTGGCAGCATCCACTGCAGGTTCCTGGCCCAGGCGATCGAATTCCGGCCAGGGATCCCCAAAGTATTGGATCCCTTCGCAAAAGGCGGGAACTTGGGCAGTTGCCTCCTGAGCCAGCGTCATGGTCAAGCCTCACTCTTTGTCGGGTTACTCCTCACTTTAAACCTGATAAGGCCTTTTGGATGTTGTAAACTACCCGCACTCATGCTGACGTATAGAGTACGGGCTTTTGGTAGCCCTGCAGTTGACAAGCCAACCACGGGCCTCTGGGCTGGTTTACGGCAGCCCCCAAAAGCGCAATCACAAAGGACTCCGTCCCGCTGACGCCAGTGGAGATGCAGTGGTTCACCCACGCTTGAAAGCGCCTCTCCCTGCCAGACAGGCGTTGCAGCAGCTCCCGGCACCTGCGCCGTGAACTGCGTGTGCCCTGACTGGCTTTGTGTTGAAGAGCAGCCCTCAACCGGGAGTGGTGGTCTCTTACAGGACGTTATGGTATTGAGTTCATTGAGGTAGACAAGGCGTACACTTCCCAGGCAAGTTTCTTGGATAGGGATGAGCTACCCAACTACGGTGAAAAACCCGACCGGTGGCAAGCGTCTGGGAAGTGGATAAAGCGGGGAGTGTGCCAAACAGCCAAAGGGTGGTTAGTGAACGCTGATGCTAACGCTGCGGCTAACCTACTGAGAAAAGTAAGCAGAACTTTGGGGCTTTGCCTCGAGGGACTGTCTAGGGGCGGTTTGACAACACCTTTACAAGTCCGTTTGTGGGCTACTTAAGAATCTCCCGACTTCAGTCGAGGGAGTGTCAACTAGCCGTGCTCGGCGGCGGATTAGGAGCGGCAAAGCTACTCCCTTCTGGAAAAGGGGAGTGTCCTGCGTCCATCTGAATGAGCATTTTAAGATGACATAACTGCATAATAGGTAACAAACGGTAGCACACATTACCAAAGATCTGGAGGCGGCACCCCTATATTGGCCTGCGTTAAGGGCTTGAGCATGGACGCACCCTTCCCCGCTTGGCTGTCGGGATCCCTGAGGCGCCCAAGCTTTGCAGCCCAAGCAACAAATTCCTCGACTTTCTCCACCGTCGCTTTGCCCAGGAGGAGTAAACCAGCTTCAGATGAGAATCAGCAATGGATAACGTGCGTAGCCTCTGTCCCTACTGTGGGGTTGGTTGTGGCCTGGAAATTCTGGCTGGCGGCACAAGAATTCGCGGGGATCGGTCTCATCCCTCCAGTCAAGGCATGGTTTGTGTTAAGGGTGCCACTCTTCTCGAAACCCTTGATCACAACCGTGCCACCGTGCCTCTTTATCGCTCCAGCCTCCGCGATGATTTTCAGCCGATTAGCTGGGATCAAGCGCTGGATTTGATCGTGGAGCGCATTCGCCAGAGTCGCCCCGAGCGAATTGCGATCTATGGTTCAGGGCAGTTGCATACTGAAGATTATTACGTTGCTCAAAAGCTACTCAAGGGCTGCCTGGGCAGTAATAACTTTGACAGCAACTCGCGCCTTTGCATGTCCTCTGCCGTGGCGGGCTACTGCCAAAGCTTGGGTTCAGATGGCCCTCCCTGTAGCTACTCTGACCTCGATAGCTGCGAGCTTGCCTTTTTGATCGGCACCAACACCGCTGAGTGCCACCCAATTTTGTTCAATCGCCTGCGCAAGCGCCACAAGAGTGACCCGAGTTTGAAGGTGGTGGTTGTGGATCCCCGCCGTACCGAGACGGCTGAGGGTGCAGATCTGTATCTTGGGATTGCTCCAGGCAGCGACATTGATTTGCTCAATGGTATTGCCCACCTACTCATTCAATGGGGGGCCATCAACCACGACTTCATTGCCCAACACACCGAAGGCTTTGAGACCTATGCAGCTCTGGTGGCCGAGTACACTCCTGCGCGTGTGGCTAGTCGCTGCGGCATAGAAATTGAGGATGTAATTGCCGTCGCTCGACTCTGGCAGCACTCCCGGAAAATCCTTTCCATGTGGTCAATGGGGCTTAACCAGTCCAGCGAAGGTACTGCCAAGGTTACAAGTCTTATCAATCTCCATTTGCTCACTGGCCAAATAGGCTTTGCGGGGGCAGGGCCGTTCTCGCTGACGGGGCAGCCTAACGCCATGGGCGGCCGAGAGGCGGGTGGCTTGGCCCACCTCTTGCCCGGCTATCGCAAGGTTACGAACCCGGAAGATCGCGCTGCTGTGGAGCAGTATTGGCAGCTTGGCCCAATCAATCCTGAGCCTGGCCTCGATGCTCTCGGGATGATTCGCGCTCTGGAGGCTGACGCCCTGGATGTTTTCTGGATTGCTGCCACCAACCCGCTGGTGAGCTTGCCCGACCTGCACCGGGTAGCAGCAGCGCTCTCGCGATCGCCTTTCACGATTGTCCAAGATGCCTACTTTCCTACCGAAACCACTGCCTACGCGCATCTGGTGCTGCCTGCTGCTCAGTGGGGTGAAAAAACGGGCACCATGACCAACTCCGAGCGCCGCGTTACCCTCTGTCCGGCGTGGCGTCATCCCCCCGGTGAAGCACGGGCTGATTGGGAAATTTGGGCGGAAGTAGGCCGCCGTCTGGGCTTTGCCAAGGCGTTTAGCTTTGCCGATAGCGCAGCAGTTTTTGCCGAATATGTCGGTCTTACTGCTGGGCGTCCCTGTGATCTTTCTGGCCTCAGTCATGAGCTCCTGCACCAAGGCCCCCAACAGTGGCCTTATCCCCGTACTGGACCAATCGAGACCCGCAACCTCTATACCAATCACCACTTTCCAACGCCTACAGGTCGCGCTCGTTTCATCGCCAGTCATTCACACGGCCTTGCCGAACCACCGGATCCCGACTATCCCTATGTCCTCACTACAGGACGCCTCTATGGCCATTGGCACACCCAAACCCGTACTGGCCATGTAGCCAAAATTCGAGCAATGCACCCCCAGCCTTTTCTCGAGATTCACCCCCGTGATGCTGACAGGATAGGGCTCACCGATGGCGACTGGGTAAGGGTTGAATCACGGCGAGGCAAGGCTACCCTCCCGGTTAAAATAACTCGGGCGATCAGCCCCGGCACGGTATTTATGCCGATGCATTGGGGACCATTGTGGGGTGAAGATACCGCCTGCAATGCCCTCACTCACTCGGTTGCCTGCCCTAGCTCGAAGCAACCTGAACTTAAAGCCTGTGCCGTCAGACTTAGTCGCATCGAACCCCTGTCAATCTAAGCCCACTTTATGTCTTGGGTAACGCGATGATCTTTCAGTTCGAGCAAGACTTTGCCGATAGCCTCCGCTGCATCCCTATGGTTGTGCGCTTGAAGCTGGATCAGTGTGGCATCAAACTCAAACTACATCAGTGGCTGCGTTTTAGTCGTCAGCAGCGCCAAAGCTTGATTGACCGACCAACTGATACTGCTGCCGACCGTGCTGCCTACCGCGAGTACCTGATTCACCTTATTGAAAATGTCTGCCAAGAACAAGCTAGTGAACTGCCTGTTGATCCAAAACCGGCTTGGGAAGATGCCACCGCAATCCCTGCCAGCGTCCTTGAGCAAGCAGCAGCCAGGGGGGTTGTGCTGACCCTTGAGCTGTGGCAAAAGCTAACGCCCTTGCAGCGCTTTGCCCTCATTAAGCTTAGTTGCTCCAAGCACGAAAACCGTAACTTTGTACCTGCCTTTCAGGAATTCTCCTCACCCTGGAGCCAAGATAAGCGCTGCTAGGGTAGGTGCAGCTCATACTCGGACACTCCATTCGTTGGCCTTACTTTCAGCGCTTATGATCAGCGTCCAAGAAGCTGAAGCCGTTATCAAAGCCCAGTGGCTGCCACCTAGAACCGAGTCGATCCCAATCGCGAAGTGCGCAGGCCGGGTTCTTGCTGAGCCGATCTATGCCGATCGTGACTACCCGCCGATTAACCGCGTCATGGTGGACGGCATTGCCATTAACTACGCTGCCTATGCCGCTGGGCAGCGCCGCTTTAGGGTTGCGGGCATGGCTGCCGCTGGGGTAAGCGCTGCCACGCTGGCCGACCCGCAGCAGTGCTTCGAAGTGATGACCGGCTGTCCCCTGCCGCTGGGTAGCGATCTTGTCGTCCCCTACGAGCAGATTCATATCGAGCGGGGAGTCGCTACCATCACCTATGAAGTTGAGCGCAGCAGAGGTGATTTTATTCATCGACAAGGCAGCGACTGCATCGCAGGGGCACTCGTTCTCCACCCCGGCATTACCCTCAAGAGCGTTCATATCGGCATTCTAGCCTCCTTCGGCTACAGCCATGTCCAAGTCGAAGCAGCTCCCCGCGTCAAACTTGTAGCCACAGGTGATGAATTGGTCTCCATCGAGCGAACCCCCACACCCTATCAACTGCGATGCTCCAACGCTTACGCCCTCAGGGCTGCTCTCCTCGCCTACGGTTACACCGAGGTCGAGATTGACCACATCCCCGATGATTCGGCTAGCATTATCGCCCACTACCAAACTAACACCCAAAGCTATGACCTCTTGATTTACACCGGCGGTATCTCGAAGGGAAAACGCGACTACTTACCTCGAATTTGGCAACATTGTGGCGTTACTGGCTATATTCACGGTGTCGCCCAAAAACCGGGCAAGCCGATGTGGTTTGGCATTGATCATCAAGCTAACACCATTGTCTGGGGGCTACCAGGCAATCCTGTCTCAGCTCTTGTGTGTCTGCATCGCTATCTGCTGAACCGCACCGTTTATTCCGGCTATCTGGGTGAGACCATTACCTTTGAGCCTAATCTCACTTTTTTTGTACCTGCCAAGCTTGGTAGCAACCAAGCCCTCACACTAATCATGCCTCAGAGCTCTGGCGACTTTGTTGCTCTGGCAACCAGCGATGGCTTTGTAGAGCTCCCCCAAGATCAAGTGGTCTTTAAGGCTGGCGAAGTCTTTTTATTCTATCCCTGGTACTAGGATGCAACTAGTTGATCAATGGAACCGCCGCATTCGCAAGCTGAGGGTCTCCCTGACCGATCAATGCAACCTGCGCTGTCGCTACTGTATGCCCCTGTATCCTGAGTTCATGGACAAAAGCAGCTATCTAAGTCCGCAGCAATACAAAGACATTATCGGTGAGCTGCTGGACTATGGCATCGAGGAAGTTCGTATCACAGGTGGCGAACCTCTGGTTCGGCGCGAGTTTGCCGAAATCATGCAGGGGCTTGCTGAGCTGAAAATTCCCTCCCTCAGCCTCACGACCAATGGAGTGCTGTTGCACCTCTACTGGGATGTCCTTAAAGCTGCCAATGTTCATAATCTTAACATCAGTCTCGACAGCCTTCAGCCTGCTACTGAAGCCTGGATCACACACCGAGACTGCCTTGCCGATATTCTTCGTAATATCCGGGAGGGTATTGCTCAGGGGTTTAGCATCAAGCTCAACACAGTTCTGATGCGAGGCGTCAACGATCATGAGCTGTTTGATTTTGTTGAATTTGCTCGCGAGACAGGTGTGACAGTTCGCTTTTTGGAGCTGATGCGGATTGGCTATGCCAACCATATTTATGATGAGCGCTACATTTCAGCACAAGAGTGTATTGCTCGCCTAAAGGAACGCTATACCCTAACCCAGCTGCCGACGGTACCTGATTCTACAGCATTCTACTTCACAGTCGATGGGGCTGCCAAAATCGGATTTATTGCCTCCGAGTCGCAACCTTTCTGCAGCACCTGCTCGCGCTGGCGCTTGACCGCCGATGGACGTCTCTTTGCTTGCCTATTTACCGAAAACGGCTTGCCAATCCGTGATGCGACACCAGCACAACGCCGACAGATTTACCAACAGCTTTTAGGGATGAAGCCAATGCGCAGGGTCGAGCAGGTTTTACATCCGATGTACAGTTTAGGGGGCTAGATCTATGGGTGAGGCTGATCGTGTATGGGCGCATCTTGATGCTCAGGGCCAACCGCAGATGGTGGATGTCAGTAACAAATCTGCATCTTTGCGAGTAGCGACAGCTCAAGCAATAGTTCAATTGCCGCCTGCTTTGAGTACATATATTGTTGGTCAAGATATTTACCTCGAGAAAGGAGTGGTGTTTCAGACAGCAGTTATCGCGGGTACTATGGCTGTTAAAAAGACTGAGCAACTGATCCCCTTTTGTCACCAGATTCCCGTCGAGAGCTGCACCTTTGATATCAAAATTGATGATCGTTTGCTTGTAACTGTTCACTGCACCGTCAAAACTAGCGCCAAAACAGGCGTTGAAATGGAGGCCCTCTGTGGTGCTTCGGTAGCGGCGCTGACGATCTACGACATGTGCAAGTCGGTGTCACCCCACATCTGTATTCGAGAGACCCGCCTAGTGACCAAGTCCGGCGGCAAAAACGCCCTCCTGGAGCGTCCTCTCTACGGTCTGGTACTTACAGGGGGACAGAGCAAGCGCATGGGCCGGGATAAGGCTCTGCTGAACCACACTGGCAAACCGTATGCTGCCTATCTCTATGAATTGCTACAACCCTACTGCCAGCGAGTTTATCTATCAGCGCGTGCCGGTCAGTGGTTGAGCACGCCACTGGAGTTGCTGCCCACGCTGCCGGATCAAGTAGAAAGCGTTGGCCCAATCAGTGGTCTGCTGACTGCCCTGAACACCCATCCCGAAGCTAACTGGTTAGTTGTTGCTTGCGATCTCCTCAATCTACAAGCAAAGACAATCCAAAAGCTACTGGAGCACTATCAAGCTGAAACGGTTGCGACCTGTTATGCTAACCCCAAACTTGGCTTTCCAGAGGCTCTCTGTGCAATCTATACTCCTCAGGCTGCAGCAGTGCTGAGGGCTGCCTATGCAGCCGGGGTATACTGCCCTGTTAAAGTCCTCGGCGACCAACCCTGTACCCTAGTTACCCCTGACTGTGAGGCCGAACTGATGAACGTCAATACCCCAGAGGAGTATGCTGCCTTTGAACGTCTTTTAAGCCCAAGGTAATCGAAACTATGACAACTCAGTCTACCCTGACCAAAACTGTAACTATCCAGTATGTGGCGATGCTGAGGGAGCAGTCTCAACGAAGTAGAGAAGTGCTCCAAACCGATGCAGCAAGCTACCTGGAGTTGTATCAGCAGGTGAAGGCGAAGTATGGCTTCCCGCTGGCAGTGGAAGATATTAAAGTTGCTGTCAATCATGAATTTTGTGACCTAACTAGTCCGGTTGACGACTATGCCTTCGTAATTTTTATTCCGCCAGTCTGTGGAGGTTAGATGCTGCGGTTTTTGATTAGTGATACTGCTATCCAAACAACCGAGCTCAGCCGCTTACTTGCCGATAGCACAGCGGGTGCCCTCGTAACCTTCGAGGGTTGGGTACGCAATCACAACAGGGGAAGGACTGTTCTCAGCTTAGAGTACGAAGTTTATGAAATCCTCGCCGAGAAGGAGGGCGAAAGGATCCTCCGGGAGGCCTGCTCTAAGTTCAATCTCTGTGGCGCTATCGCCTGTCACCGTCAGGGCCATCTTGCGATTGGCGACATCGCAGTGTGGGTTGGTACTACCGCTGTCCATCGAGCTGCTGCCTTTGCTGGAACACGCTACATCATCAATGCCATCAAGCATCGGCTGCCAATCTGGAAAAAAGAGTACTATCGTGACGAGGAATCGCAGTGGGTTTTGTGCCAAAAAACACCCTCGCTATTCGAACAATCATTTGATGAATAATTTCTAGGCTTTCTAGGCTGGCGTTAGAGAGTGTCATTGTTTGAACCAGGAGCAGTGTGGGGATCCCTGGCATGGACTTGGCCAGGCGGTGGTTCTTCACCTGCAAATCCTCATACGCCACGACGTTGTTAGACAAAGTGCTCCGCAACGCCAGAGGCGAGCACTACGTACCGGCCCAGCTTCATGGCTCAGTCTCTACGCTGGCGCTGGACTTTCAGGTGTACCTTGCCCAACCTCTTTCTCCGTTTGTGGTAGGGGTTGGACTGCCGCTCAGCTCCCTTGACGAATGTCCTGCTCAACTTGCGTTGATGTCTTTTCAGCCGCTTCTCATTCCGACGCAAAAACTTAGGACAATCTACCGTGTTCCCCTTCTGGTCGGAGTAGAAGTGGTGCAGCCCCAGGTCGAGACCCACCATCTGGCCGGTGTACTCGCCCTGTGCCCAGCGCTCTCTGTCGAGGCAGAACTAGGCGTAGTACCTGTCCGCTCTGCGCACCACCCGCACCCGGTTGATCTTGGAGCCGAGGATAAGCTGTCTGGCTTTGCCGTTGCAGTACAAGGCAAAGGTACCTGCCTGGTTGCCGCCGGTGAAGGCGATGGCCATCCCGTCAGGTGAAAGTTTCTACCCCGACTGCTTGTACTCAACGGATACGAATGGCCTCATTCAGAGCTTGGTACTGCCCTGGTGTTCCGTTGAGTAGCTTGGCTTCTCTCACTACAGCCTGTTAATTTAAAATGGGGTACAGATTTCAAGAGGAAGGAGAGAAAGGGATGCCAACCCATTCTTTGGATCTACGGCAAAGGGTCGTGGCAGCTTATCTGGCAGGTAAGACCTCTATCCGCCAGGTAGCCGAACGGTTCATGGTGACCAAAAGAACAGTACACCGCTGGG
>NZ_JANSIQ010000054.1:0-110909 GCF_047502685.1 Synechococcus sp. OH20
CTCAGGGAGAGGGGCCGGGGGTGAGGGCCTCAGGGAGAGGGGCCGGGGGTGAGGGTGCCTCAGGGAGAGGGGCCGGGGGTGGTCGCCTATAGCAGCCTGGAGCGCTCAGGTGAGTGGCAAAGTGTCTTAATCTGGTTTGAAGCGACTTAGCTCCAAGAGGCTAGAGCAACAACGAGAGGGGCTGGTGAAGAGGGTTGCTTTGCCTAAAACCTTGGCCGCTGTGGGAGCGACTCTCCTCCTGCTCAACAGCCCGGTTGCCCCTGCCCAGACGCTCCTCGACCGGCAGCCTGTGCGGGTGGTGCAAGGGATCCCTTTGTACCAAGAGGAAGTCTGGATTGGGGACGATCGGATCCCGGTTGCCATCGTGGTCATTTCCCTTACAGCGGGCCAACTGCGCCCCATCTGGGCCAATCCTGCCAGTTTGGTGGGTCTGGGGGAGCTGTCTTCCTTTGGCCCTGAACAGGGAGCCGTGGCGGCCATCAACGGCGGTTTTTTCAATCGCAACACCCGCCAGCCGCTGGGAGCCATTCGTCGGGATGGCCGCTGGATCTCCAGCCCCATCTTAGGCCGTGGGGTCATCGCCTGGTCGGATGGGACGGCAGGGCAATCCGTGCGCTTTGCCCGTTTGCAGATGCAGGCAGAGTTGCGCAACGACCTTGGGGATCGGATCCCGCTGGTGGGCATCAACAGTGGCTACATCCTGCCCGGAGTTGCCCAGTACACCCCTGATTGGGGATCCACCTACACCACCCAAACGGATGGTGAAATGCTCCTGATGGTGCGGCAGGATCAGGTGCAAGACATTCTGCCGGCAGGCCTGGCCGGTAGTTTGACGGTGCCGATCCCGCCCAACGGCTACGTATTGGCAGCGCGGGGTCTGGAAGGTGCCCTGGAAGCCGGCAAACTGATCGCGGGGGATCGCCTCAAGTTGAGCTGGACTGTGGATCCGCCAGAGCTGGCTGCCTACCCCCACATGCTAGGGGCAGGGCCGCTCTTGCTCTTGGACGGCCAAGTGGTTCTGGATGCCCAATTAGAGGGATTTCAACCCCTTTTCCGCCGCCAACGGGCTGCCCGCAGTGCCGTCGGTCAACTGGACAACGGACATTTGCTGTGGGTGACCGCCGGCAATGCCCAGGAAAACCAAGGGCTCACCCTGCTGGAGATGGCGCAGTTGATGCAGCAATTGGGCTGTCGCCATGCCCTGAACTTGGATGGGGGCAATGCTTCCACCTTGGTGCTGGGGGGAGAAACCGTCAATTTGCAACACCGACACCCAGAACAACGCACACCCCGAGTTCACAACGGCCTAGGGTTTTTCCCCAGTTCAAGTCGTTGACATACTTTCTGACATAGAGGGTAAGGGTTCTTGTTACCGAAAACAGCGGTGCCCATCTCCACGGTCGTTCGGGCTATTCACGCCAGAGAAAAGACTTGGCTCCAGTTGCACAACGGGATCCCGCCAATCTCAGAACCCAAGGCTCTAGAGCTTGTATAGGTTAGCCTTACGTGGGATCCAAACTAAATGGCCAATGCTTATTTCTCGTGATAGGAATAGAGATTAAACTGAGAACAAAAAATTAGCCTTGAGATCGACCAGAAAAATAATTGAAGAGATAACTTGGCAAAAAATAGTTCCAGGATATAGAGGTTACATAATTCTTTGCGTCCCTTCTCAAAAAATATCGTTGATAAGTTGTTTTTGATGAAGGCAATTAATGGATTTGCATTTCGTCGCTTTCGAAATTAGAAATTAAGTTTAAGTTTTTGGACTTGCAGTCACACTTTTTCCAAAGTGAAGTCGAGACAACATGGGGGGCTCTCCGGCTCCTAGCCGAATAGATCCCCCGCTGGGCAAGGCTTTTGAGATGAGCAGAGCTTCGCCGCCATCTGGTGGCCAGGCCGCCGATATCGGTATTCCTGTTTGCAAGAGCTCATCTCATTCGGAAAACATTGATTCCTTGCTTGCATTTTTATAAGATACTTTTGTGCTTAAGTAAAATACCTCTACACTCAGATTTTTGTTTGGACTTGAACGTTAATTAAGATTTTGTTCAAAAGCTTTTCTTTTGGGCTCCTGCCTCTTGTGCCAAAAAGCTAAGATGGGCAAGGATTGTGTTTTCTGTCACTCTATTTGAGAGGATTTGTATGCCGGCCAGAAGCAGAACCAACTCGTTGACGGATACGCACAGGTGGTGTTTCATGGAATCCATAGCCGACGCTCTCCACCACTTGTAGGCCCTGTGAACCTAGGGCCTAGTTCCTTAACCCACTTGCGAGATCAAGCCGTGGTTTGCACTGCCTCTCCGAATCCTATGCCCTCCCCCAAGGATGCTGTTCCTGCGGCCCGGGTTAAGCAGCCTGCCGCTCACGACCGTTTCCTGCAGAGGGATGGAGCCTTCTCCACCCAGTTGATCCCCCAGGGATCCCTGCAGCTCTACACCCACCCCAGCCGGGGCATGTTTACACCCGTCATGGCTCAGGCGCTGCGGCTGGCCGGCCAGGGGACGCGGGTGTTGATCGTGCAATTTCTCAAGGGCGGGATCAACCAGGGGCCGGAAAATCGCCTCTCCCTGGGGCGATCCTTAGAGTGGGTTCGTTGTCGTCTGCACCGCTGCATCGATACGCCTCATCTGGAGCCCGAGGAGCAGATGGCTCTGGATGAGCTGTGGCAATTTACTCAGGAGGTCGTCAGAAGTGGCCGCTACGACTTGGTGGTGTTGGATGAGCTGAGCTTGGCCGTGAAGTTGGGCCTGATCCCGGAGGCGCAGGTGCTGGATTTGATCGATCAGCGTCCGGCCTGGATGGACATGGTGATCACCGGGCCGGAGATGCCGGACTCCCTTCTGGAGCGGGCCGACTTGATCACGCAATTGCGCCTACGTGCAGGGATCCGTGCTGCTGATGCGAACGTTGCTTGTCCTCCCGATCCTCCTCAAGTCCCCTAGCTTTCCAGGGAGTCTGCTGCAGCCATGCTGAAAAACGACCGCTGGATCTGCGAGCAAGCGCGGCAAGGGATGATCGAGCCGTTCTGTCCTGAGCTGGTGAGGGCCGTTGAGTCTCGACCTGTTTTGAGTTATGGCCTGTCCTCTTATGGCTACGACATCCGCCTGTCGCCGGTGGAGTTCAAGATCTTTCGCCATGTGCCCGGTACGGTGGTGGATCCCAAGCGGTTTAACCCCAAGAACCTGGAAGCGGTGGAGCTGCACCACGACGAGATGGGGGATTACTTTATCATCCCGGCCCATTCCTACGGGTTGGGCGTGTCTTTGGAGCGGCTGCAAGTCCCGGATAACATCACCGTGATCTGCATTGGCAAATCTTCCTATGCTAGGGTGGGCCTAATTGCCAACCTGACGCCGGCTGAAGCGGGGTGGCGGGGCTATCTCACCCTGGAGTTTTCCAATGCCTCCAGCGCCGACTGCCGTGTGTACGCCAACGAAGGGGTGGTACAGCTTCTTTTTCTGGAAGGGGATCCCTGCCAGGTGACCTACGCCGACCGCGCCGGCAAGTATCAGGATCAGCCCCAGCAGGTGGTGGTGGCCAAGGTTTAGCTTAATCGGCGGGAAGCCCCGCACTGTACTGGTGAATTGTGTTGACTCAAGAGCCAATCAGTGTCGGGATGAAAGCCGTTCGTCCTACAATTGAGGAGAATAAGTTAAATCTCTGGAGAGGTTCCCGCCGTGGGTCGCACGCTGAGACCTCTGTACAAACAAGTCTGTGAAGCGTGAAGCCCATACTCTATCTAAGTTGCGTTTACTCAACGAAGATGAGTGTCGGGAGTCGTTCACACGCCTCCCTTCTCCTAAAGGGTGGAGGCTTCCGGTTGGTGATCCCCAATCCTGTTGGATCTCGTTTTCGATCCATCTCCATGCCCGACTTTTCTGCGTCCGCTTCCCCCAACAAGGTCGAGCTGCCGCTTGGCGCCGGCGACAGAAAGCCTGATCCGGATCTGCTCACCGCTGCCTACGATTACACCCTTCCTCCCGACCGGATCGCGCAAACGCCGGCGGAGCCCAGGGATCAGGCGCGAATGCTGGTGGTGTACCCGGATCGGCACGAGCATCGCCGCTTCTGCGACCTGCCCGATTACCTGCGGCAGGGGGATCTGCTGGTTCTCAACGATACCAAGGTGATCCCGGCCCGCCTGTTCGGGGCTAAGGAGCCCTCCGGGGCGCGGGTCGAAGTGTTGCTGCTGGAGCCTCAGTTGGAAGGGATCCCGACCGTTGCGCAGCCTCTGCCTGACCGGGTGGGGTGGCGGGTTTTGGTCAGGCCGGGCAAACGGGTCAAGGTGGGGGATCGGATTCGTTTTTGGAGCAAGGAAGGATCCCCCGCTGGGCTGAGGGCCACCGTTTTGGCTTTGGATCCTGAGACCGGCGGGCGAGTTGTGCAGTTTGAGTGGGAGGGGGCGCGGCCTTTTGAGGCAATCCTGGAGCAGGTGGGCCGGATCCCGCTTCCTCCTTACATCAGAGCTGCGGGCTCAGCCCAGGTTCGCCCAGGAGATTACCAAACCCTCTGGGCCAAACATCCCGGCTCGGTGGCCGCCCCCACAGCAGGTCTACATTTTACCCAGGAGCTGCTGCAGAGGTTGGCCCAGAAAGGGATCCAAATCGCCTACATCACCCTGAACATCGGCCTGGGTACCTTCCGCCCGGTAGAAGCGGAGCGGGTGACCGAGCATCGCTTGCACAGCGAGTGGCTCAAGGTGTCGGCAGAGACGGTGGCCGCCATCCAAGAAACCCAGGCCCGAGGGGGGCGGATCATCGCGGTGGGAACCACCGTGGTGCGCTCTTTGGAAACGGCAGCAGCCTCTGGCGCTCTGCAGCCCTGGCAGGGGAAGAGCGATCTGTTCATCTACCCCGGCTACTCCTGGCGGGTGGTTCAGGGCCTGATCACCAATTTTCATCTGCCCCGCTCCAGCCTGATGATGCTGGTGGCTGCGCTGATCGGGCGGCAAAGGCTGCTGGATCTCTACCAAGAGGCCATCGACCAGGGATATCGCTTTTATTCCTTTGGGGATGGCATGCTGATCTTGCCTGCGGGGGATCCCTGAGAGCTTTTGCAGGAACTGGCCCCGCCAGCCGGGGTTGAAGGACGGTCTTGCCTGCCGGCAAACCAGTCCCGGATGCGATCCCACTCCACCTGGTGATAGCCATCTGCCGCCCAATTGGCCCGCCGCTGCAACAGGTGCAGAGGAAAGAAGGTGGCCAAAGCCAGCACCGGGATCCCTGCCGAACGGGCTGACTGGATGCCGGGATAGGTGGCCTCAATGCTTAAACACGCCTGAGCAGACAGCTCCATCCGCTGCAAAAGCAAACGGTGGCGCTGCCCTGGGGCCTCATCCCCTGTCACGCGGTAGGAGCCAGCCAGCCGAGTCAGGGCCGGGCAACGCGACTGGAAACGCTCCAGAAAAGCACTGAGCTCGGCTGTCGATTGGCCACACAGCAGGCCGACCTTCAGTTGCAGCCGCTCCAGTGTCTCCAGGGTTTCCGCCAAGCCGGGAATGAGAGACCATTCCGTGTGCCCCTCTAAAGCTTGTCGGTAGTACAGGGCCTTGCGTTTTAGCAGCTCTTCCAGTTGTTTGGGGTTGAGCACCCGCCCCTGCTCTCCCCACAAAGCCGGCAGTCGCTCGCGATCCGGTCGGCCCAGGTAGTGCAGCCGGTAAAGCTCCCGCTGGGATCCCGACTGGGGCCAGCGTTGCGTAGCAACAACAGTCCAGGGGCGCAGGTTCTCTTCCACCAGCAGTTGGTTGATGGCCTGCAGGTGCAGACCCTCGTCATCGGCCACCACCCCACTCCAGTTCAGGATCACCCCTTGCAGCGCCATACAGGCCCCATCACCTTCTGCCCACAACCGCAGCTCGGCTGCCGGATCTCCACTCCATCAAAACTCATTGACCTACTCCCCCATGGCGGCGCTGCAGCGTTTGCGGCTTGTCTATCCGTTTTGAACGCGACGCTCAAACTCCTCGCGGGTAGTGTCCACCAATTGCACCGCCTCTGGATAAAGCTCAGGATGGCTTTGCTTCAGCCAACTGAGCACCCGCGCCAGTTGGGCTGCACAGAGATCCAAATCGGCTTGAAAAATAACCGCCGCCGCCATGTGCTGAGCATATTCGGGCGGGTGGCCTTGCTGCGCCAGCTCTGCCGTCAAAGCGGCCAAGGCCTGCTGACGAACCGACGGCGACACACTTTCGGGAGAAGACATAGACCGAGCTCTTCAATCGGGAGAGTAGCGGCGCAAGGCTAGAGTGACGTTGTGCCCGCCAAATCCGAAGGCATTGACCAAAGCAGACTCGATGGCCATCGGCCGCCCCTTGTGGGGCACAAAATCCAGCCCCGCGCACTCTGGATCGGGGTTGTCCAAGTTGAGGGTGGGGGGAACCCAGCCGTGGTGGATGGCCAGAGCTGTGGCTACTGTGGCAATGCCACCTGCTCCCCCCAACAGGTGGCCGGTCATGGATTTGGTGGCGCTGATGGCCAAGCGGGGGGCATGCTCCCCGAAGACCGACTGGATGGCCTGGACTTCAGCGATATCCCCCACAGGGGTGCTGGTGGCGTGGGCGTTGATGTATTGAACTTGTTGAGGTTGGATCCCGGCGTCCTTGAGGGCCAACCGCATCGCCCGGGCTGCCCCCTCGCCGCCGGGGGCGGGGTTGGTCATGTGATGGGCATCGCACGTGAGACCGTAGCCCACTATCTCGGCATAGATCTTGGCACCGCGGGCGCGGGCGTGCTCCAATTCTTCCAGCAACAGGATCCCGGCCCCCTCTCCCATGACAAAACCATCCCGATCCCGGTCAAAGGGCCGGCAGGCTTGTTCGGGGGCGTCGTTGCGGGTGGAAAGGGCCTTCATGGCGCTAAATCCCGCCATCGACAAAGGGGTGACCGCTGCTTCCGTGCCGCCCGTAATCGCCACCTGCACTTCTCCCCTTTGGATAAGCCGAAAGGCATCGCCAATGGCATTGGAGCCGGAAGCACAGGCCGTAACCGTACAGGAATTGGGGCCTTTGGCGCCAAAGTGAATGGCCACGTGTCCCGCGGCCATGTTGGCAATCATCATCGGTACCATGAACGGGCTGCAGCGATCCGGCCCCTTGTGCAAGTAGATAGTCTGCTGCTCCTCCAAAACCCGGATGCCGCCGATGCCGGTACCCAAAATCACTCCCACCTGCTCGGCGTTGAGATCGGTGATGCGAAACTGGGCGTCCTCCAGCGCCTGTTGGGTGGCGGCCAAGGCCAGATGGACAAAGCGATCGGTACGCTTGGCATCCTTGCGCTCCAAATAGTCGAGGGGATCAAATCCCTTCACCTCCCCGGCAATACGGCACTCGTGGCGGGAGGCATCGAAATGGGTGATCGGACCAATGCCGGAGCGCCCTGCCAGCAAGCTCTGCCAAAATTCGGCAGGGGAGTTGCCGATGGGGGTAACGGCGCCCAGCCCCGTAATCACAACGCGGCGGGTCGGCCTGAGAGCAGTGGCGGGATCCAGGGTAGCCATCGTCTGGTATCAGCCCAGAGGTATGGGGGCAGGTTAGGCAGCTTTCTTCGAGAGAATGTAGTTAACAGCATCTTGCACCGTAGCAATCCCTTCCGCATCTTCATCGGGGATCTCTAGGTCGAACTCCTCTTCAAAAGCCATGACCAGCTCCACCGTGTCGAGGCTGTCGGCTCCCAGGTCGTTCTGGAAATTGGCTTCCGGAGTCACTTTGTCGTCCTCTACGCCCAGTTGATCGGACACGATCTTGCGAACACGGCTGTAAACTTCGTCTGCGCTCATGCTTGGAATCCCAACTCTCGATTCAGCGTGTCTTGGCCAGGCCAACCGGCGGCCAATGAAGCAACCCTCATTGTATCGAACAACGGATCCCCTTGCTGCTGCAACCAGGGGATGTGGGGGTTGGGCCACGGCCTTTTCGGCGGTGAGAAGGAGAGGTTAGGATAGTTTACTGCATCTCTACAACTGGATTGTCAAGGAGACCTCGCTTCCATGCCCCGCGCTTACGAAACGATGCTGATTGTGCGTCCCGATGTGTCGGATGAACCCCTCGAACAACTGCTCAGCAGCCAGGAGGCGCTCCTGCGAGAGAACGGGGTGACCCAGGTGGAGATTACCAATAGGGGCAAGCGCCGCTTTGCCGGCTTTGAGATGAAAAAGTTCAAGGAGGGCCTGTACATCCAATTCAACTATGCGGCTGAACCGAGCGCGGTGGCCGCCTGGGAGAAAAATCTGCGCATCAACGAGAGCGTGCTGCGCTACATGACCCTCCGCGTCGGCTAGGTTTGACGGGATCCCCATCTGCGGGCATGATGGAAATGCTGGTATCTGCCCTTCGACCCCTGAATGGCCCTGTCATGAACTCGATTGTATTGATGGGCGAGGTTCTGTCCGAGCCGGAGCTACGCTACACTCCCGATAACTTGGCTGTTACGTCCTTGGTGATCGGCTTTCCCAGCCTGCGCCCGGATGAGCCACCCTATCGGGTGCGCGTTTCTTCTTTTGGGGAACTGGCCAAAAGGGTGGTGGACACTTGCCACGTGGGGGATCAGGTCACGGTGGAGGGCCAACTGCATATGAATGTGGTGGAGCGGGATGGGCGTAAGGAAAAGCTGGCCGAGATCACCGCGCGTCGCGTCCACCAACTGGGATCCGCCCAGGTTCTCTCTCTGACGGGGATGGGTGAGTTTGCAACGGTGGACTCCTCGGAAGGAGAGGGGGCTTCCCCACCGGAGCCGGACGATATCCCGTTCTAGCAGCGCCGGGGATCCCCCATGTTTGCGGAACTTGGCGCCGGATCCCCGCAAGTTATCGGCTACTCGCTGCAGGGGCGCCCCATTTACCTTTGCCGGCTCACCCAGGGGATCCGCTCCTTGCTGCTGGTCGGGGGAGTACACGGGGATGAGGTAGAAGGCTATGCCCTGATCGAGCGCTATGTGGCCTCTGGGAAATGGAGATCCTTGGAGGGCAGGGCAGCGCTTTGGGCGATCCCACGCCTGAACCCGGATGGCTGTGCCCTGGGGCAACGGCTCAACGCCAACGGCGTGGATCTCAACCGCAATCTGCCCACGCAAGATTGGATCCCGGCCTCTTTGGAAGCTCGCTATCCGCCGGGGCCAGCCCCAGGCTCCGAGCCCGAGACACAGGCGTTGTTGGCGAGTTTGGCCCAGATTCGGCCTCAGTTTATCCTCTCTGCCCACTCCTGCCAAAGCAATCCCTGCGTGAACTACAACGGCCCTGCCCTTGAGCTGGCCCAGGTGATGGCTGCTCACAATGGCCTGCCGGTAACCGACGACATTGGCTATCCCACCCCCGGCTCTTTGGGCACCTGGGCAGGGCAGGAACGGCGGATCCCCACCCTGACGCTGGAACTCCTGCGGGGCACTCCCCTCGACCAAGTCTGGCAGGAGCAAGCCGAGGCGCTGCAGGCGGTGCTGGAGTGGGCGGTTCAGGACGATGCGTTCTGACCTGTGTCAAGATCTCTGAACTTTCATTGCCAATCCGACAAGTCATCCGAGATGCCCGCGGTTTTCTCGCCCAGATCTTCTACAACACAGATAGATGGAGGTAAAGAAAAGAGGAACTTGGAGTCGAAACCGAAGTCAAGCCTTGTCTTTTGCCCATCTGTTGGCCATTTGGAGGAAGTCGGTATGTTCAGCAGGATTTTGGTGGCGGTGGATCGGTCGGAGCTGAGCCAGGGAGTGTTTCAAAATGCCGTCCAACTGGCCAAGGCCATGCAGGCCGAGATGATGCTCCTCCATGTTTTGTCTCAGGAAGAGCCCGGTGCGCCGGAGCCGCCGATGATCCTAGGTGTAGATTACAGCTCCACCATCAGCGCCGAGCTGTGGCAGTCTTATCGAGAGCAGTGCGCCATCTTCGAGCAAAACCAGATCGACTATCTGCGCTCGCTGGTGGAGAAAGCCGCTGAGCAGGGAGTTCGCGCCGAGTACAGCCTCAACTACGGCAACCCCGGTCGGGTCATCTGCGATCTGGCCCGCTCTTGGCCGGCGGACTTGATTGTGGTAGGCCGCCGCGGCCATTCTGGCCTGAGCGAGCTGTTTTTGGGCAGCGTCAGCAACTACGTGCTCCACCGCGCCCCCTGCTCGGTGTTGACGATCCAGGGCGAGTCTCTCAAAAAAGCAGCGCCAGCCAAAGAAGAGACAACCACCCCCTCTGCCGGCTGAGATAAGGCCCGCCGGCCACCGCCTTCCTAGGAGCCCGCAGAGGATTCTGCCCCACTCTCCAGCAAGCGATTCACTTCGGTTTCCACGCTGTTGAAGGTGCTGAGGTCGATGACGGCAATGTCCGGCTGATAGCTGCTTCGTACGTAGGCGCGCAGACCGGCAGACGTCAAGCTCAACGTCAAGGGATCCCGACCGTCCTCGGTTTTGGGCTCAAAGGTCAGCTTCAGATCCGGCTCGGCCAGGGCTTTTTGGGCGTCGGGATCCGTCTCCGGCACGAACTCCTTGGCGCGGGCGGCGTTGAGGCTGGAGAAGAGAGAGCTGAGGTTTACAGGCTGGCCCGGTCGCTCTGGATTGTCCCAGCGCAGCTCCAGGGATCCCTTCTCCTGGGGCAGAGGGTTGAGGGTGAGCTGCTCCCCTTGAGACTCCAGGATGACTTGGCCCACCTGGTTGGGGTTGAGGCGGGCAAGGCGGTGATCCCGCAGCTCCTCGAAGTCGGAGCGGAGAATGTCGGCGGTGCTGGTGAGCAGGGCGGCCACCGCCGGGTGCTCCGAGGTGATGACATAGACTTGACCATCTTTTTCCGATCCCAAGGCCACCCTCAGGGTTTTGCCGTCCTTGAGCTCAACGGTTAGCTGAGCAGAAGGCTTCTCCAGACCATAAGGAGCCAGCTCCGCCTTGGTTTCAGCCGGGAACTCCACCGCCTGCAGGCGAGACAACGTATTGAGCAGACGGTCGACGTTGAGGTCATCAGCAGGCAGCGCCCTGGGCTCGAGGATCTGCCAAGTATCTTCTTGCCGCTGCAAACGAACAACCTCTGGATCGGCCTCAGCCAACTGCACCTGCAGAGACTTCACTGCCGCCGTCTCGAAGCGCAGCAGAGTTTTGTCCCGCAAAGCCAAAAGGGAAGGCAGCAGGGATCCCTTCTGGGCGCTGGCCAAGAGCACCACCTCTCCCCCTGCTGGCCGGGCGTAGAAGCCGGAACTGTCGAAGTTGTCGTTGCCGATGTCCAGGCGGTAGGGATCCCCTTCTTGGGGGAAGAGGGCGATCTGGTGGCGCGGCTGATCAAGACCAAAAGCGGCCAGGTCGGTGGCCCCTTCCAGCGTGATTTGAGGCGTGAGGCGGGAGAAGGTGTTAAGAAGTTGCTCCACCGGGAAGTCCAGCGCCGCTGACTGGATGGGACGGATAATGCGCCAACGGGATCCCTCTTGAGGGGCGCGCTCCAAAAGGATTTCCTCTGGCTCCCCCTCTTGCTGTTGGCGGAGCTCAATGCGGGCAATGGTGTCGGGGGCAAAGTGAAAGAGCCGCGCCCGCTCCGCCTGCTGCTGCTGCCGCAGTTGCTGGAAGTTATCGAAGAGGAAATACCCCAGCAGAGCAGCCACTGCCAAACCCAAAAGAATCCAGGTGCTGCGCTTGAACATGCTTGTCCTCCTTCGGCCCTACCGTCTTTGCCACCAGAGCACAGCTCCCGATCCCAACGCCACAACCGGCAGGAGCACCGTCGATCCCAGCACCAGCCAGCGGAAGTTTTGGCCGGTCAGGGTGAGACGGCGATCGGTAATGGATTTGGGGCGAATGGAGATTTGTTCAGTTCGCTCGGTGAGCCAGTTAACCGTGTTGAGGAAAAGATCGCGGTTGCCCTGCTGCCTCAGGTTGCCGTCGAGGGCAAAGTTGACGTTGCCGATCACCACCAGGCGGGCCTCGGTCGGCGACTCCTGGGCTTCTGAGTTGTTCTGATCGCCTTTCACCTGCCGGGTCAGGGCTACGCCCAAGGTCAGGGGGCCGGGCTTGTCTTGATTTGGGTCAAATTGCACGGGGCCAGCTTCCAGGTTGGGGCCGGTCTCCCCCCAGCTCTGCGGGCCGGTGCGCAGCAGGGGTGTGGCCTGGATCCCTTCGCGGGCTTGGGTTTCTACAGAACGAGCCAGAGGAAAGAGGGTCATCAGCCGCTGCTCGGCCAAGGGGGCGGTGATGGGGTGATCCCCGTAGGTGGTAACTAGGGCAACTGCCGGCCCCGTGCCCAGGAGTTGGCTGACGCTACTCACCTCGATAAGGATGTCATCTCCCAAAACCACGCCCCACTCCTCCAGCAAGGGATCCAAGCCGGCATCCACCCGCGGCCCAATGAGCAGCAGCAGCCGTCCTCCCTTGGCCAGGTAGTCCTGCAGCTTCTCCACCTCGCCGGGGAAGAGAGCCCGCTGCGGCCCCGCCAACACCAAAACCTCTGTCTCGTCAGGGATCTCGGCCTGCACCAGGTTCAAGGGCTCCACTCGGTAGCCCTCCTGTCTCAGGGCTGCCACGGCCTGGGCCAGGGTGGGGGTGCCTTCCCGCGCTTCTAGGCCCACTTCCCCATGCCCTTGCACGAAATAGGCCAGCAGCTCCCCGCGGTTGACCACTTTAGACAAGACGGGGGTCAGTTTGCTCTCCAGCTCAGGGGCAGGGGGCTGGGGCAGTTGCTGCCGGCTTTCTCCGGCCTCCACCACCAGGGTGTTGTTTTGCGTCACCTGCAGCCGCTGAATGGTGAGGGGATCCCGATTGGGATCGACAAACGCAAACTGGAAGCGCTCGGGGTTGAGGCGGCGGTAGCGCTCCAGTTGTTCCCGCAGGTTGGGATCCGGCGCCGTGGTAACCACCCAGACTTTGACGGGTTGCGCCAATCCCTGCACCAGTTGCCGGGTTTGAGGCGACAGGGTAAACAGGCCCTCCTCGGTGAGATCCAGGCGCAGGTCGTAGCGCACCGCTACCACATTCACCAGCACCAGGATGACGGCCATCGCCACCACCGCCACCAGGATGTTGGCGTTGGTTTGGGTGGAGCGCAGCCCCAAGAACAGGCTCACCTCCTGCCGGTGGGTGAAGCCCCAAACCAACACCAGGGCCAGGCCTACTGCCAGCAAGCTGAGGGGCACCGCCGTCCAGCCGGTGAGAGCGGATCCCACCAGCAGGCCAATGGCAATCACACCAAGGCCGACGATCCCCGCCCAATCTGCCAACGCCCGCCAATCTTTTATCACCGCACACCTCCCAAGACAACCTTAGCTCTGCTGCCAGCGCAGGCTTTCTACCGATTGCACCGTGGCAAACAGCCCCAGCAGGATGATGCTGAGGAAAAGGACGACGCTACTGCTGCTGAGGATCCCTTGCACCCAGTTGCTATATTGCTGCAGCAAAGAAATATGCCTCAGGGTAGCGGCAATCCAGTTGTTCTCCTGGCCGGCCGCCGCGTCGATCACCCAGAGCAGCAGAATTAGCCCAAAGGTAGCCACCGCCGCGATAAGGGTGCTGTCGGTCAGGGAAGAGATGAACAACCCCAAGGCCATGACGCTGCCCGCCAGCAGAGCAAGTCCCACATAGCCCATTAGGGTTAGGCGGTAGTCCACTGCCGGGGTGGCGCTGCTCAGCACCAGCACGTGGTAGACCAGCGGCGGCAACAGCAGCGTCATAAAAAACACCCAGACCGCCAGCCACTTGCCCAGGGCCACCTCCAAGTTGGTAATAGGGGAGGTGGCCAGCAGCTCCATGGTGCCCCGCCGCCGCTCCTCGGCGTAGGAGCTCATGGTAAAGATGGGCAATAAAAATAAGGAAAGCGTGCCCAAGAGGTTGAGAAACTGCTGCGACAGGATGGTGGCGGCATCAAAGGGGTTCTCTTGGCCAAACTGGGCAAAGAGATCCACCTGCTGGGAAAAGCTGATCACCCGCACCAAGATATTAAAGAAGAAAAACCCCGCCAGCCCCCAGAACACCGCCGCCACCACATAGGCAATGGGGGAGGTGAAGTAGCCGCGCAGTTCTTTACGAAAAATGGCCACTGCTCCGTTCATGCTGCTTCCTCCAATGCGCCCTCAGATCCCTCTTGGGTGGTGAGCTGCAGGAAAATCTCTTCCAAAGAAGCCTGGGGACGGCCGATCTCGTAGAGGGCGATCCCCGCCTGCACCAGGGCCCTGGCCACCTCCGGGATCCAGCCTAAGGACTCTGTCCCGCCGTCGCGAACAGCAGCAGCGTTGCTTTTAAGCTGCACCTGCCAGCGAGGGGGATCGGATCCCAGGGGCTGCAAACTCACCACTTCAACCTGGGGCAAATGCTGCAGGGCCGCTCGGATGGCTGCTTCCTCAGGAGCGCCCACCACCAGCTTCGCCTGCTGCCGATCCTGAAGCTGGGCTGTCAGCTCGGCGGGCGTGCCGATGGCCGCCACCTGGCCGCGGTTGATGATCACCACCCGGTCGCAGGTCATGCTCACCTCCGGCAAGATGTGGGTGGAGAGGATGATGGTGTGCTCTCCCGCCAAGCTCTTGATCAGGTTGCGCACCTCGATGATCTGCTTGGGATCCAGCCCAATCGTGGGCTCGTCCAGGATGATCACCGGCGGGTCGTGCACCAGAGCCTGGGCCAGTCCCACCCGCTGCTTGTACCCCTTGGAGAGCTTGCGGATCAAGGTGTGGCGCTTGTCTTCCAGGCTGCAGCGGCGGATCACCTCGTCCACCCGCCTAGGCCGGTCGCCGGGGCTGACCCGCTTGATCTGGGCGACAAAGTGCAGGTAGGCCTCCACGGTCATATCGGGGTAGAGGGGCGGGTTTTCCGGCAAATAGCCGATGCGCTGCCGCACCGCCATCGAGTTTTCGTGGACATCAAACCCGGCCACCCGCGCCGTCCCCTCGCTGGCGGGCAGATACCCTGCCAAAATGCGCATGGAGGTGGTCTTGCCGGCGCCGTTGGGGCCCAAAAATCCCATGATCTCGCCGGCGTTGACCTGGAAAGAGATATCGCGAATGGCCGTAAAGCTGCCGTAGGTTTTGCTCAGATGCTCCACTTCGATGGCAGCCGTGGTTGCAGGAGCAGTGGATAAACCTATCATCGGCGGCTCCTAACCTAGAGGGTCAGCGTGAGTTGGCCAACAGCCTAAGTCTGTAGGTGTGTAAAGCGAGCAGCCCCTGTCTTGAAACAAACAGAGGTGGGGAGCGACAGAGGCGGCAGCGCTGAGGCCATCAGCAAACTTAGCACAGCAGCGGCGGGGATAAGCAAACGGCACCGGGATCCCCTCCCCCCTTTTGGTGGGGTGCTCAGGGGGCCAGGGATCCCCACGCTTCCAACCCCAAGACTCGGCTCTCCCCAGGACAGGGCGCCACCACCTCGCCAATAGGGAAGGCTTCCGGCAGCAGCGATCTCAGCAAATCTTCCGCCTCAGGGGGCACCACCAGCACATAGCCCACCCCCAGGTTAAAGGTGTTGAACATCTCCAAAGTCTCCACCTGGCCCTGCTCCTGCAGCCAGAGAAATTCCTGTGGGATGGGCCAACTGTGGGGCTGCAGCCGCGCCGCCTGGTCAGGAGCCAAACAGCGGGGCAAGTTTTCCGGGATGCCGCCGCCGGTGATGTGGGCCATGCCGTGGATGGGGATCCCTGCTGCTTGCAGCCTCTGCACCGCCTGCACGTAGATGCGGGTGGGGGTGAGAAACACCTCCGCCAAAGGCCGAGCCCAACCAGAGGGCTGGTGATCCCAGCGCCAGCCCCGCTCGGCCACAATGCGTCGCACCAGGCTGAAGCCGTTGCTGTGCAGGCCGCTGCTGGGCAAGGCCCACAGCCGATCCCCAGCCTGCACCCGCGAGCCGTCGAGAATGTCCGCCCTCTCGACAATCCCGACACAAAATCCCGCCAGGTCGTACTTGCCGGGCGGATAAAACCCCGGCATCTCCGCCGTCTCTCCCCCCAGCAGTTGGCAGCCGGCCTCTTGGCAGCCCTCCAGAATGCCGTCGATCACCTGCCAGAGAGCTTCCGGCTCCAGCTTGCCGGTAGCCACGTAGTCCAGGAAAAACAGCGGCTTGGCTCCCACCGTCAGCACATCGTTGACACACATGGCCACCAGGTCGATGCCCACTCCGTGGTGCTGCCCCCACTGCTGGGCAATCTCCAGCTTGGTGCCCACCCCATCGGTACCGGCAACCAAAACCGGTGCCCGGTAGCCCGCCGGCAGCTCGAACAGGCCAGCAAAGCCGCCAATGCCCCCCAAGGTTCCTGAAGAACCTGAAAACGGGACTTTAGTTCGTTCAACGCGCTCGCGAATCCCCTTGACAAAGGCGCGGCCCAGATTGATGTCAACCCCTGCTGAGCGGTAGTCCAAGATGCCGAAAATCCTTGTGCTGACGGGACTTAGGCTTTTGCCCTCGACCGGGCAAGCTTGTCAACTTAGAAACCTATGGTACATTAACTTCTGTTTTACTGTCGCAGTGGATGTTGTACAGGAGTTTCGAGAGGAGCGCGGCCTCATGCGAAATTGGAAGCGGCTAGGACAGGGACTGGCTCCCGCCCGCCAAGTGGGCTTAGTCGGCTGTCTCTGTGTTACGGCTCTCAGCTTGCCGGCAGGCATGTTGGGCAGCCCGAACTCGCAGGCACAAGCCTCAACTCGCAGCGGATCTCCCAGTGCCAGAGCAACCCAGCCATCCCCCAAAGCCCACTCGCTCTCCCCGGCAACTGACCTTATCTCCCCTTCCCAACCCAACGCCCCCCTGCCGGCCAAACTCGGCACCTTGCACTCGCAGGACTCGGAGTCTCTCCTCCTATCTCGACAGGCGATCCCTTCGCGGCCGACAGAAGAACCTACCCTCAAGATCGGCGAACAACAGCAGTCGTCCAGCCAGCCTGTCTCCACCCTCTACGACTACCAGATGGACGGTCGGCAGGTGGTCACTGTCTATGTGAAGGATTTGCCTATTGTCAGCTTTGTCGAGCAGCCTGGGCTGGAACCACCGCTGCTGCGGGCCAGCACCCTGGTGGCCCGGCTCAACCAAATGGCCCAGGGATCCCTGAAGGACACGACCATCGCCCTGGCTTGGGCAGAGCCCCAATCCGGGGATCCCCTCTACGCAGTTCAGGTCAACGGCGAGGAATTGCTGCGCATCGACGGGGGAGTGCTGCTGCCAAATCACCAACGCCCGGTGGATACGGCGGTTTTGGCTGCCAATCGTCTGCGCCGTCTGCTGCTGGATGCGCCCCCCATTTCGGCTCCGGCCCTACCTCAACCGGCTGCTCTCACCGCCAAGGCCACCGTTGTAGGCCCTAAGCCAGAAACAGCCGCTCAACCAAAACCTGCCCCTGTCCGTACCGTTGGGCCTGTGCAGGAAGGGATCGCCTCTTGGTATGACCTGCACCCCACCCGCCATGAGATGACGGCTGCCCACCCCACTCTGCCCTTCGGTACCGAGGTGCGGGTCACCAACCTGAGTAACGGGCGCCAGGCCGTCGTGCGCATCAACGATCGCGGCCCCTTCATCCCCGGTCGGATTATCGACCTTTCCCTGCGGGCGGCAGAGGCCCTGGGGATGGTGCGCTCTGGGCTGGCGCCGGTGCGGGTGGAAGTGGTGCAGCCCTAGGCTAGGGTACAGGCGAAAAGCGCTTGGAATCGGGGGAATAGCGCCAAGAAATGCCGTCGGGATCCCGGCTGCGGCTCCACTCCGGAAAACCGGTTTTGAATTTCCAGTAGGTGATGGCGGAGACCACTACCCCCAGCCGCTCCGCCAACTGGGTTTGATTGAGGGGGCGCAGCGTCGCCCGCGGCACTGTAATCGCCTCCTGTGCAGGCGACTCTTGGGAGGGCACGGGCAATGAGGCTGTGGCTGCAGTTGCCAGTGCCTCCCGTTCCAACGGACGACTGGGACTGGGCCGCAGCAGGCTGAACTGGCTCAATAGGCCGACGTTTTCCAGGTTCAGAAGATTTTCTAGGTTAGAGGTCTGATGGATTAGCTCCAGCTCACGGCGTAACTCATCCTCCAGCACTCGCAGATAGTGTTCCCGCTTTTGCTCCGACTCGGCATCCTTGAGCAGACCCAGGGCAAAGCTGAGGTTCGAGAGGGGCTCACTCAGATCTTGCAAGAACTTCTTGAACAGAGTGCCCTTCACATCCGTGAACTGCTGCAACTGCTGCAGTTTTTGCCGCAGTTCCTCGATTCTTTTCTCTTCCAGCTTGCGGCTCTCCAGGCTCTGCCAGTGGTTGTGCAGGGCAATTTCAATGGTGGTGTAAAGTTCCCGCTCTTTGAAAGGCTTGATGATGTAACCGAAAGGCCGGGTCTCTTTGACGCGGGAGAGCGTATCGTCATCGGCGTAGGCCGTCAGATGCACCACCGGAATGTTGAAGCGCTCGGTGATCCGCTTGGCGGCTTCGATGCCGTCGATATCCCCCTTCAAGACGATATCCATCAAGACTAAGTCCACCGACATCTCTTCCAGCCGCCGGATCGCTTCTTCGCCGGAGGAGGCGATGGCCGGCACCGCATAGCCAAATTTTTTCAGGACGTTGGCGATATCCTTGGCGATGATCTTCTCGTCTTCGACAACCAGAATGCTGCCTTTGGCAAGCATGGGAACTTTCTTCAAGGCTGGCTCCTCGGAAAGGTGATGATGAAGGTAGTGCCCGATTTGTTTCTCAATTCTATCTTGCCCTGGAGCTGATCGGTGAGGGTTGCAACCAGTTGTAAACCCAGAGATTGAGTTTCCTTGAAGTCGAAATCGCGGGGCAAGCCGATGCCATTGTCAGAGACGCGCAACTGAGTATATTTGCGGGTTTGGCTAAAACAAACCTCTATCTCCCCGCTGCGACTTTTTGGGAAGGCATACTTGAGGCTGTTGGTGACCAGCTCGTTGATGATCAGGCCACACAAAACTGCATCGTCGAGGTTGAGGCGGATCCCTTCGGCGCGGATGCTGGCGCGAATGCTCTCGGGGTTCACTCCGTAGGAGTGAAAGAGGTTGGAGATCAAATTGTGTAAGTATTGCTTGAGATCCACAGCGGCCAGATTGTTGGATTGGTACAGGCCCTCGTGGATCAAAGACATCGCTTGAATGCGGCTGCCGGCATCCTTAAAAACGCGGGCGTACTTGCGGCTTTTGATTTGATCCGCCTGGAGCCGCAGCAGGCTGGAGATGATTTGTAGGTTGTTTTTGACGCGGTGGTGAATCTCCCGCAGCAGAATCTCTTTTTCCTGAAGGGCAGCCTGGATCTGCAGCTTCGCCTGTCTTTCTTCAGTAATATCTTCGCAAATGCCAATAACGAAGAGGTTTTTGCCTTCGGGATCCCGCACTGCCGAGACCGCCAGGCGGCACCAAACCACCTTGCCGCTGCGGTGGATGTAGCGTTTTTCTAGGTGGTAGTGATCTTGTTGGCCGTTCGAAACCTCCTGGAAAAGTTGCCAATCTTTGCCGATATCTTCCGGATGGGTGAGGTCGCAAAAACTCATGTGGGTCAGTTCGGCGGCGCTGTAGCCCAAGATCTCTTCCAGAGCGGGGTTTACCTTGAGGTAACGGCCCTGTCGATCGACGATGGAAATGCCCAGGGCCGACTGCTCGAAGATGCCCCGCAGGCTCAGCTCGCTTTGGCGCAGGGCCGCCTCCGCTTGTTTGCGCTCGGTAATGTCCAAAATTTGGCTGAGAAAGTAGCTGGGATCCCCTTGGGCGGTGCGCACCAGGGTGATGCGGAGAAGGGCGTAGACGATTTGCCCGTTCTTGTGGATGTAGCGCTGTTCCTGTTCGCAGTGGTGCACCTCGCCGGCCAGCAGGCGGTTACTGTTTTCCAAGGTGACGGCGATGTCGTCGGGATGGGTGATGTCGAGGACGGTTTTTCCCTTGAGATCCTCTAGGGTGTAGCCCAGGGTTTCGGTAAAGGCGGCGTTGATCTGCAAATAGGTGCCGTCCACCTGGGTCATGGCCTTGGCAATCGGGGACCACTCAAAAGATTGGCGGAAGCGTTCTTCACTTTCTTTGAGGGCGATTTCTGCCTCGACGCGGGCGCTGATGTCGATCACCTGGTTGAGAAACTGGGTGGGCTGCCCTTCCTCATCGCTGAGAAGCGTAGCCTGAAACAGGACATGGACGACCTGACCGGAACGATTGATGTAGCGAATCTGGCGCTGGCTGACAGAGACTTTCCCCACCAACAAAGCCTCATTGGCCCCCAGCAGTTGATTGACATCTTCCGGGTGGAGAATGTCCAGTTGTTGCCGATGTTTCAATTCTTCGGGAGTATGGCCGACAATCTGGGCAAAAGCCTCGTTGACCTGGATAAATCGCCCCTGCAAATCCACCAGGGCAATTCCATTGGGGGCCAGCTCAAAAATCTGCCGGAAATGGTTGGCGCTCTGTTGCCAGGCTTGCTCTATACGACGACGTTCGGCTTCCAGTTGCTTGGACTCGGTGATGTCTTCGACGATCCCTGCCACTCGATAGATTTTGCCCTCTTTGTCGGCAATAGGAAAGGTGCGTTCCCGCAGCCAGAGGATGCAGCCATCGGGGCGGCAGAGGCGAAAAACCACATCGGTGGGTTGGCCCTGAAGTTTGGCTTGAAAAATGGTGGGGAACAGCCAGCGATCGTCAGGGTGAATGTGGCGCATCCAGGCCTGGGGATTGGCGTAGGCCTCTGCAGGGGAAAGGCCCCAAATGGTTTCACAGGCGGGGCTGACGTAAATCAGCTCTTTGCCGCAGAGCGTTGAAATCCAGAACAGTTGTTGCGTATTCTCCGCCAGTTGTAGAAAACGATGTTCGCTTTCTCTGCGGGCTTCTTCTAACTGTTGTTGTCGTTCTTTAAGCTGGCGGGATGCTGTGATATCGGTAACAAATCCTTCAAAATAGAGGGGATCCCCCTGCTCGTCGTACAGGGTGCGGGCATTTAAAGAAATCCAGATGACTTTGCCGTCTTTGCGGCAGACCTGGCGCTCTGCATCCACGACTTGACCTTCTCTCAGCATGTGCTGCAGGAACTCAGATCGCTGCTCTGGGTCGCTATAGATTTGGGTGCCGATATCGGAGACATTGCGCATCAAATCTTCCGGGGATTCGTAGCCGAAAATATGGGCCAGAGCTGGGTTGGCAGCCAGATATTTTCCCTCAGGGGTGGTTTGAAAAATGCCTTCGACGGCGTTCTCGAAGATCTGTTGGTAGCGGGCAGCGGTGCTGCGGCTGTGCTGCAGTTGCGCCCGAAGTTGCGCGAGGGCTTGTCGCTGCTCCTGGGCCTGGAGCAGGATGTGTCGCAGGCTGAGGGCGATGAGGTCGATCTGTCCCCGTTCGGGGAGGCTCAGTGGGCGGGGGCGCTCCCCCCGCAGGTGAAGTGTCGCCAGCGGCCTCCCGCCCTCATCCAGCAGGGGAAAGGCTTCCTGAAAAGGCCAAGATCCGCCGATGGGGTTGGGCGGCTCGTTGCCAGGGATCCCCTGGGGGTCGCGGTAGAGGATCCCTTTTGCAGGCGAGTCGGGATCGGATCCCGGCTGGACCAGTTCTAGATAGACCAAGGGGACGTTCAGCAGTTGCCCCAGCAATTGCAACAGCGGGTACAGCGCTGCAGCGGACTCCGTATTCAATTCTGTATTCAGTTCAGTTTGAAGGGACGGCTCTTCCCTGGCGGCGGCCTGCCCGGCAACAAAACCGTTCACAACGGATCTCGGTGACCTAGAAATGGGAGGCGACATGGGAAAAACTCGGCTGGGAAGCTAGCTCTACCCAGTCCATCGCGATAGATGGGGGGCACCTGCTGAGTTGGTCTTCACAGGGCAAAAAGCAAAGGATCCCCGGCAGGTACGCCCGTTCTGCACCCACTATCTATACTTTAGCGATGCTCTGGAGAAACTTTAGTGAAACATGCTGCTGACGGAGCTGTCTTCGTGGATGCGCCAGATCGCCTCTCCCAGCACGTTCGCCACCGAGAGGACGGTCAAGCCTGGAAAACGCCGCTCTGGAGGAATGGGGATGGTGTTGGTGACGATCACCTCTTCAAACAGTCCGCCCTGCAGGCGTTCGATGGCCGGATCGGAAAAGACAGGGTGGATGGCGCAGGCATAGACCGCCTTGGCCCCCGACTTGCGCAGCAGCTTCGCCCCTTCCGAGATGGTGCCTGCCGTGTCGATCATGTCGTCTACGAGGATGGCGATTTTACCGCGCACATCGCCAATGAGGTTCATGACTTCCACATCGTTGTGGGCCTGGCGGCGCTTGTCGATGATTGCCAGCGGAGCTTCCTTGAGTTTTTTGGCAAAGGCACGCGCCCGCGCTACCCCGCCCACATCGGGAGAGACGACCACAATATCTTCGTCGAGCAGGCCTTTTTCTTTGAGGTAAGCCTGCAGTACCGGCTGGGCGTAGACGTGGTCGAGGGGAATGTCGAAGTAGCCCTGGATCTGGGCCGAGTGCAGATCCATGGCCAGCACCCGGTGTGCCCCCGCCTGGGTGATCATGTTGGCCACCAGCTTGGCGGTGATGGCTTCCCGTCCGGCGGTTTTGCGGTCGGCGCGGGCGTAGCCGTAGTAGGGCAAGACGGCAGTGATCTGGCGGGCCGAGGCGCGGCGGCAGGCGTCGATGATCACCAGCAGCTCCATCAGGTGATCGTTGACCGGGCGGCAGGTGGGCTGCACCAAGTAGACATCGGCACCCCGGATCGACTCCTGGATTTGGATGTACAGCTCGCCATCGGCAAAGCGCTTGCGCAACATAGGCCCCAGATCCATGCCCAGGTAGCGCGCCACCTCCTGGGCCAAATCCGGATTGGCGCTGCCTGAGAAGATTTTGAGGCGGTTACTGTCTGAGATG
This sequence comes from Synechococcus sp. OH20, assembly GCF_047502685.1. Lineage (NCBI taxonomy): Bacteria > Bacillati > Cyanobacteriota > Cyanophyceae > Synechococcales > Synechococcaceae > Synechococcus > Synechococcus sp. OH20. The sequence goes on from NZ_JANSIQ010000054.1 coordinate 22,726, forward strand.
GGCGGCAGGGGAGAAGGGCGAAGCAGAGGGGCAGGGCGAACCACAGATCGATGCTGAACTCGTCCGTAGCCAACGCCTGACGGCGAGCTGCCGATATCGTAGCACCGACGCTTGCAACCTCAGCAACTGTATTCTTCGGGATTTTGGGTCTGGGGGGGCAGGTTAGCATAGACGGGATGAAGGTGGAGCTGCTGCACATCCACAAGCGCTTTGGGGCGGTACAGGCGAACCGCGATGTGTCCTTGCGGGTGGAGGCGGGCACGATCCACGGTCTGCTGGGGGAAAATGGGGCCGGCAAAAGCACCTTGGTCAAGATCTTGAGCGGCTTTCTGCGCTGCGATCTGCGGGTTGGACATTGAGTCGGCGCTGTGGGTCTGGAGTCAACTGCTGGAACGCGCCCAAGCAGGGACGGCTATTGTTTTTGCCTCGGCGGATTTGGACGAGATCTTGCCGTACAGCAACCGAGTCCTGGTGTTCAGCAGCGGACAGGTCTCGGAACCCATGCCGGCGGCGGAGCTCACCGTTTCGCGGCTGGGGCAGTTGATGACTCTCCCCGTCCTGCCCAGCACCCACGCTTTGCCGGAGCATTTGTGAAGAGCATAGCAATCCAACAGAGCAAGGCTTAGAGTAGCAGTGGCCCCAAGCCTTTTTGCTCAACGAATCCGGCCATGGGATCCCAGGATAACATTCCACCTGAGGGAGCCGAGCAGTCCCGCTCTTACTCGTTCAACTTCACCGTTTCGGGATCCCGGCAGCAGGTTTTGCGGGGGTTGCAAGCCTTGCTGGAGCTGGGTTTGCTGACGCCGGAGCACTTTCGCCATCTGGTGGAGCAGTATCGGCTGGAGGCGGAATCGGCGCCAGGAGCCACTTCTGTCGGCGGGGGGATCCCAGCCAGTCTGGGCTCGGCCTACGTGCTCTGGATTTTAGGTTTGTTCGGCCTTTGCGGTCTGCACCGCTTCTATCTGGGTCGCTGGCGCACAGGGCTGCTCTGGCTGCTGACTTTTGGGCTGCTGGGGATCGGCCAGCTCCTCGATTTGACCTGGATCCCGCAGATGGTGCGGGAAAGAAATGCTGGCTTGGCCGGCTCTGGGGTTGTCGTGGCGGGGGAAGAGCCGCCAGCCGAAACCAGGGAGCTCTCCTCTCCCCCGGGGATAGCTGTGTTGTTGCGCAACTTGCTGTCTGAGCTGAGCGTAGCTTGGCTGCTGCTCCTGGGCCTGTTTTTGGTGGTGGTCTCTTCGGGGGTGCTGGCGGCCAGCCGCTGGCAAGAGTTTTCCCCGGCAGCTCAGTACGGGGTGCTCTTGGCTTATACGGCGGCGTTTGGGGTGGGGGCGAGGTGGGCGCAGCGGCAGGACGGGCTGCGTCTGACAAGCCAAACTTTAGAGGCTGTTGCTTTGCTGCTGCTGCCGATCAACATGTGGGCGCTGGACGGGCTGGGGATCCCGTGGGGGATCCGAGCTGTTGCTTTGGGGTTACTCATAGGGATCCCGTGGGGAGCCTGGCGACGGGCCGACTTGCTGGGGGCGGGTTCTGCTTTCTACGGAACGTTGGTGAACTTCTTATCTCTTTCTGGTTTACACCTCTTCTGGAGCCTGGGGCCGCCGGAGTCTCGTCCCACCCTTGTCCTTGGGATCCTCTACTTGGGGATCCTCAGCACCGTGATTTACACCTGGAGCCGCCGCTCGCTGGCCCGGCTGTGGCTCATCGGGGCGGCTGGCTCCTTGTTGATCTTGCGGGGGCTGCTCTCAGGGCAGGTGCAGGTGTCGCAGTTGGGGTTGGCGGTGGCTCTCTTGGGTTGGCTGCCCCAAAGCCCGGCTGAGGACTACGAGCCGGCTCAGGTGGGGCGGCCCTGGTGGAGCGGGGTGCTGTTGATTTTGGGCTGGCTGCTGGCGGCCAGCGACTGGGGGGAGAACGCCTGGCAGGTGTTGGCCATCAGCCTGCTGGGAATCCGCTTCTTAGCGAGGCGACTGAGCCAACGTCAGCAGAGGGTGGAGTTGGCGCTGCTGTTTTTGCTGGGTCTGGAAACTGCCTGGGCCTTTTGGCAGGTGTGGCCGGCAAGCTGGCGGGAGAGCGTGCTGGCGCTCTTAACGGGTGGGTTGCAGCCCCTCGACGCTGTTTGGGGGCTGCTGGGGCTGGTGCTGTTGCCCTATGAGGTGCTGTGGCTGGGGCTGGCGGTCCGCTGGCAGCAGAGACCTCGGGAAGGCGAGGAGGCGGGTTTTGCGGCGCTGGCAGAACCGACGGAGCGCTTGGTGTTGGGGCTGGGCGGATCCCTCTTGCTTTTGAGCTTTCCCCAGCCGGCGATTTGCTTTTGGCATTTGCTGTTGAGTACTGGCATCCTGGCCTGGTGGCTGCGGCAGAAGTCCAGGGTTGGCGCTGGGTGGGTATTTCTGACCCATGCCTATGGGCTGGGGGCGCTTCTGGCCGGGATCCGCTGGCTTTGGCCTGATTGGAGCCTGTCCAGTTGGGGGGCCATCTTGCTGCTGCTGGGCTTGCTGGAATGGACGGGGCGGGTGGCGCTGGGCGGGCGGTTGTTGGCAGCCTCAGGACATTTTGGGGGACTGCCGGTGCGGCTGTGGCAGCAGAGCGCCGAAGGGATGGGGCTGGTGCTGCTGGGATCCAGCTACTTTGTGTTCTTGGCGCAGGGCACGGAGTCCATTGGCTGGCTGTGGCTGGCGGTGCCCTCGGTTTTGACGGCGGCGCAGGTGTGGGCCTGGCCGCCCCTGGCGTTTATGCCTCGCTGGTTGCAGATCCCGGAGCAAGGGGGATCTTTTTCTTGGCGACAGGGGATTCCGGCGCGGGGATCCCTGCGCCTTCTGGCGGTGCTTTCCCTGGTGATGGCCCAGGGGCTCACCCTCGGCAGGCCGGGCCTGGATCTGCTCGGGCTAGGGCTGGGAGTGCTGCTGCTGGCAACTCAGGTGTGGCTGTGGGCTTCTCCCTCTCCCAGTTCTCCCGCTCCAGAAGCACTGCTGGCGGTGGCCTTTGGTGTAGGGATCGGCCTGGTGGGAATCAGCCGGCTATTGCCGACGCTCACGGAAGCGGAGTGGCTGCTGGCCTTGGCGGTGCTGGGGTTGCTCTTGAGCGGCTGTCGCTACGGAATTTTGCGCCTCTCTTCTCGCCTACAAGCCGCTTACCGACCGGCCCTGGATGGCTGGGGCCTGCTGTTGGGGTTGGTGCTCCTCTTTGCCCTCACAGTGGCGACAACGGCGGCCCTGGCGGATCCTTCTCGGCTCCCCATTTCCGTCGGCAAGCAGCCCATGTTCCCCGGCGCTCTGCCCTTGGCGGCTGGGGTGGCCCTGGTGGCGCTCGGCCTGCGGCTGGGGGTGGCTCTCTCAAGGGGTGGCTCGGCGGTCGTTGGCGCCGACGGGACGGACTCTGCCACCGGCTCGGTTTCCTGGGCGGTGGTGGAAGGGATCGCCTACGGGCTGATCTGGGCTTTGGAGCTGGGGGCGACCGGCATCCTGCTCTGGGTTGTGCAGGGGTCCCGTCCCGTCCTGCCTCTGTGGGCCGTCCTCAACCTGGGCTTGGGGATCCTCTTCTGGATAGGGCCGGAGAAACTCCTGTTCCCCGGCGGGGGAGAGCTCCTGCAGCGAGTCCAGACCCTGAGTTGCTGGAAGACAGGGCCGCTGATCTATGCCGGGCTGGGTTGGCTGGGATCCCATGCCCAGTGGAGCGAGCTGACGGGCGTGGGCAGCTTAGGCCTGGCCATCGTGTTGTTGGGCCTGGGGCAGGGGATCCCAGGGGCACAAGAGCAAGGTGGGGACTCCGTCCCACTTACGCGAACGGAAGAAGACCCTCCTGTCAACTGGAAGGGGATCCTGGGGGCCTGCGGGATGTCACTGGCTGCCTACGAGAGCTGGATTCACTTCCTGAGCCAGCAGACAGGGGGATCCTGGGGAGATGGACTGGTGCTGACCGCGTTGCTGGGATGGCTCCTGGCAGTGGTCTACCGCCTTTGCCCCCCTTGGCTGGTGGCGACCCTGCAGCTTAAAAGAGCTTGGCTGCGCTGGATGGCCTCGGCCAACTGGGCCCTGGCCAACCTCGTCCTTTGGCCTGCGCTTTTCGATCTTCGCCTCAGCCGGTGGGGGCGGCTCCTCTGGGTGCTGACGGGATCCGGCCTGGCGGCCTATGCCGCCGCCCAGGGGAGAAGATCGACGCCGGGATCCCCGACAGAGCCGGGCTGGCTGCCAACGGCCTGGTGCCACCTCAGCGCTTGGCAGGGAGTCGGCATCTGCCTGGGTAGTATGTGGCTGGGCTTCCCCAGCTTGAGGGTGGAGCAATGGGCCGGATCCCTGCTCTGTGGGCTGGGACTCCTCTATTACTTTCTGCCCTGGCAACGGTGGGGCTGGCCGGCGGATCCCTGGTCAAATACGGCCTTGGTGGCGCCGTTGCTGGCCCTGGTGGTGACGGCGGGCGGCGACAACAACAGCAATTTGTTGCTGGGGGCAGCCTACTACGCTTTTTTGGCCATCTGGCGCTCCCAGGTGCGCCTGGGCTACATCAGCTTGTTTTTGAGCAACTGGATCCTGTGGAATTACGGCTGGCAGCAGGATTGGGCTTCCCTGACCCTCTATGCCCTGCCTCTGGTGGGATCCCTGCTCTATGTGGCCCAGGTGGATCCCGGACTGCAACAGGCTGGTGCTCGAGAGAGTCGGCACCGGCTGCGGGCCTTCTCGTCGGGTCTATTGGTGTTGCTGACTTTGATCGAAACCCACGGGCAACTGGGGGCGGGGTTTTGGCCGGTGGGGCTGGGCTTGGCTTTGGGGGTACTGGGTTTGGCGCTGCGGGTGCGGGCCTACCTGTGGGCGGGCACCCTGGGCTTTGGCCTGGGCGTCTTGCGGCAGGGGTGGCTGTGGGTAACCACTGACCCAGTCCTGTTGTGGGGGATGGGGATCTTGCTGGGGGTGCTCTTGATTTGGGCAGCAGCCAATTTTGAGCAGCGCCGAGAACAGGTGGGATCCCGGCTCTCTGCCTGGCTAGAGCAACTGCAGGGCTGGGAATAGAGATAAACTGGTGCCGGCGTCGCTCCATCAGATATGGCCCTCTTCCTGTCCAGCGCTGATCCGAAAGTGCCCCCCCAGTCAAGGTGGAAACAGCTCCTGCAGCAAATTCTGTTGCCTTGGCGGGAGTTCGACGGCATTTTGCTGGCCACGGTGCTGGCCTTGACGGGCATCGGCATCATCGCCATCCGCAGCGCTGTCTGGGAGCGTCCCATCAGCCACTACTGGCTGCAGCAGTTGATCATGGCCGGGATCAGCCTGGTGTTTTTGGCGATGGTGGCGCGGATCCCCTACGAGCGGCTGTTGCGCTGGCATTGGTTCACCTATGGCCTGACTTTGGCGGGCTTGATTGCAGTGCTCTTTTTCGGCACGGCGGGAGGAGGGGCAGAGCGGTGGATCTCCATTGCCGGCGTCCAGGTACAGCCTTCCGAGTTTGCCAAGTTGGGGGTCATCATCACCCTGGCGGCCATTTTGCACCACTGGCCAATCAAATACTTCAGCCAAATCTGGGTGGCTGTTGCCGTCGTCGCTCCTCCTTGGGTTTTGATCTTCCTGCAGCCCAACTTGGGCACCGCCCTGGTGTTTGTGGTGATCTTGCTGGTCATGCTCTACTGGGCCGGGGCCAAGGGCAGTTGGATCCTCCTGCTGCTGTCGCCGGGGGTGGGGGCCATTCTCTACGGCCTGCACACCCGCCCGGAGTTGAGCTGGATGCTCTGGGTCTGGCTGATGTGGTGCCTGGGCATGGCGAGCCTAGCGGCTTGGCGGCTGCCTTGGCGGTGGACAGGAGCGATGACCTTTGGAGTGATCAACCTGCTCTCCGGGCATCTGGGCCAGGTGGCCTGGCACATCCTCAAGCCCTACCAGCGGCGGCGGCTGGAGATTTTTATCGATCCCATGCAAGAGCCCTGGGGATCCGGCTACCACCTGATTCAATCCCGCATCGCCATCGGCGCCGGTGGGCTCTGGGGCCGTGGCATCCAGCAGGGCACCCAAACCCAACTGGACTTTATCCCCGAGCAGCACACCGATTTCATTTTCTCGGCCATTGGGGAAGAGATGGGCTTTGTCGGCACCCTGACGGTGCTGATCCTGTTTTGGATTCTGTGTGCGCGGCTGATCTGGATTGCCCAAGGAGCCAAGGACAATTTCGGGTCTCTCATTGCCATCGGGGTGTTGGCGATGATCCTCTTTCAGGCGGTAGTCAATATCGGCATGACGATTGGCTTGGCCCCCATCACCGGCCTGCCCTTGCCTTTTTTGAGCTATGGCCGCTCGGCTCTGTTGACCAACTTTCTGGCCATCGGCCTGGTGGAATCAGTGGTGATGCACCGCCAACGCACCACCTTTTTCAAGTAATTTCAAGAGTTCCCCTCTCCCTCTTTTTCTAGCGGCACTGACCCAGGCCAGTACCCATCTGTTCTTCGCTCGACAGGGATCCCGCTCGTCTGCAGAACTCCCATGAAGTCCGAAAAGGCTGTAATTTGAATGGCTGCAATCGATTCAGTATGAAATTGACCACCCCTGGCAATGGGGATCGCTCCCTTGCTCTACCCCTGCTGGGGTAGGTATCCTATTCCCACCCCCCTCCCGTCGTCCCTTGTAGGGAGCCGCGGCGCGGTTGGGATCCCTTTGTCTGTACCGGTCTTGTCCCCATGTCTCAACCGGCCCTGGAGTCGATTCTGCAGGAAAAACGCCTTTTCCCGCCGCCTCCCTCGTTTGTGCAGCGGGCTCGCATCACCCCTGAGCGCTACCAACAGATTTGCCAAGAGGCGGAAGCGGATCCCTTGGGGTTTTGGGAGCGGCTGGCACAGCAGGAATTGCACTGGTTTCAGCCTTGGCAGCAGGTGTTGCACTGGGATCCGCCCCAGGCGCAATGGTTTGTGGGGGGACAGCTCAACCTCAGCTACAACTGCCTGGATCGCCATTTGGACAATGGCCGCCGCCACAAGCCCGCCCTCATCTGGGAGGGGGAGCCGGGGGACACTCGCACCCTGACCTACGAGCAGCTCCACCGCGAGGTCTGCCGCTGGGCCAACGGCCTCAAGTCTCTGGGCATTCAAAAAGGGGATCGGGTGGGGATCTACATGCCGATGATCCCGGAGGCCGTCATGGCCATGCTGGCCTGTGCGCGGATCGGGGCAGCCCATACGGTGGTGTTCGGCGGGTTCAGCGCCGAGGCCCTCAAGGAGCGGCTGCGGGATGCGGAAGCCAAAGTCGTCATTACCGCCGATGGGGGCTGGCGCAAAGATGCCATCGTCCCCCTCAAGTCCCAAGTGGACTTGGCGCTGGCGGAAGGGGTGCCCAGCGTCGAAAAAGTCCTGGTGGTGCAGCGGACAGGACAAGCTGTGTCGATGATCCCGGATCGAGATATCTGGTGGCATGAGCTGGCCCCCAGCCTAGAAGAAGCCTGCCCCGCCGAGCCTATGGACGCGGAGGCGATGCTGTTTATCCTCTACACCTCCGGCACCACCGGCAAGCCCAAAGGCGTTGTCCACACCAGCGGCGGCTACAACCTCTACACTCACGTCACCTGTCAGTGGATCTTCGATTTGCAAGAAGAAGACATCTACTGGTGTACTGCCGATGTTGGCTGGATCACGGGCCACAGCTACATCGTCTATGGCCCCCTCTCCAATGGTGCGACGGTGTTTATGTACGAGGGGGCGCCCCGACCTGCTAAACCCGATTGTTTCTGGGAGCTGATCGCCCGCCACCGCATCTCGATTTTCTACACCGCCCCCACGGCAATCCGGGCTTTTATGAAAAGTGGTGACGCCCTGCCCCGCCGGCATGACCTCTCCTCGCTGCGGCTGTTGGGCACCGTGGGCGAGCCGATCAACCCGGAAGCCTGGATGTGGTACTACACCGTCATCGGCAGTGGGCGCTGCCCGATTGTGGATACCTGGTGGCAGACCGAAACCGGCGGCATTATGATCTCGCCCCTGCCGGGAGTTACACCCACCAAGCCGGGATCCGCCACCCGCCCTTTCCCGGGCATTGCGGCAGATGTGGTCGACATGGAAGGGAACCCGGCCCCAGAAGGGGGTTATCTGGTGATCCGCCGTCCCTGGCCGGGCATGATGCGCACCCTTTACAAAGATCCGCAGCGGTTCCGCTCCAGTTACTGGGAGCGGATCCCGCCCAAGGATGGGCAGTACTTCTACTTTGCCGGGGACGGCGCCCGCCGGGATGAAGATGGCTACTTTTGGGTGATGGGCCGGGTGGACGATGTCATCAATGTTGCCGGCCACCGTCTGGGCACGATGGAATTGGAATCGGCGCTGGTCTCTCACCCAGCTGTGGCGGAGGCAGCGGTGGTGGGGCGACCGGACGAGATCAAGGGAGAGGCGATCGTGGCTTTTGTCATCTTGGCGGAGGGCTACGGGCCGGGCGAAGCGCTGCGCCAAGCGCTGATGCAACATGTGGTCGAGGAGATCGGAGCCATCGCCCGCCCCAGCGAAATTCGCTTCACCGAGGCGCTGCCCAAGACCCGCTCTGGCAAGATCATGCGCCGCCTGCTGCGGCAACTGGCTGCCGGCTCCGGCATCAGCGGCGATACCTCCACCCTCGAAGACCTGGGGGTGCTGGAACGGCTGCGGCAAGGGGTGTGAACTGCCAGCACGCCAGCACTAAGATGGGGACATCGAGTCCTGGGTTGTCAAGCTCGCATGTCGCCTCTGGATCCCGCACTTTACTTTGACCACAGCGCCACCACTCCGCCTCGGCCTGAGGTGATCGAGGCTATGGGGCTGGCGATGCAGGAGAGTTGGGGCAACCCCTCCAGCTTGCATGGGTGGGGAGAACGGGCGGCCATGGCCATGGAACGGGCGCGGCAGCAGGTGGCCGAGCTGCTCAACTGTGAGCCGGAGACGCTGCTGTTTACCTCTGGCGGAACGGAGTCCAACAACCTGGCCCTGTTTGGGGTGGCGCAGCGCTACTCCACTCCCCAGCATCTCATCATCTCCAGCGTCGAGCACGCCTCGGTGGAGAATGCCGCCCGTCGGTTGCAGGCCCAGGGCTGGGAGGTAACCCGTCTGCCGGTGAACTCCGCCGGCCAGGTGGATCCCCAAACCTTGATCCAGGCGTTGCAGCCCAAGACCGCTCTGGTCTCCATCGTCCACGGCCAGAATGAGGTGGGATCCCTACAGCCGATTGCCGAGCTGGGCCGCCTCTGTCGCCAGGCTGGGGTGCTCTTCCACACCGACGCGGTGCAGACGGCGGGGCGGATCCCCCTGGATCTGGCGCAACTGCCTGTAGACCTGCTCTCCCTGTCTGGGCACAAGTTCTACGGGCCGCAGGGGGTGGGGGCGCTCTATGTGCGCCCAGGGGTGGAGCTGCAACCGTTGCTGCGGGGGGGCGGGCAAGAACGGCGGCTGCGAGCCGGCACCCAAGGGATCCCTGCCATTGTCGGCCTAGGGGTGGCGGCGGCTTTGGCAGCCCAAGAGCTGGAGCGGGAGACGGCCCGCCTGCGGCAGTTGCAACGGCAGCTGGCCCAGTTGCTGGCCTCTGTGCCGGGTTTACGGCTGATCGGCCCCTCGGATCTGGAGCAACGCCTGCCCCACCACCTCAGCTACTGCACTGCCCCGATCCCGGGGCACGTGCTGGTGAGGGAGATGAGCCGCCAGGGAATCGCCATCAGCGCCGGCTCTGCCTGTAGCAGCGGCCAGCGGATCCCCAGCCGTATCCTTTTGGCCATGGGCTATTCCGAGGTCGAGGCCCTGGGATCTATCCGCCTCAGCCTGGGCAAGGCCACCACCCAAGCCGCGGTTGAGCAGGTGGCCCGCTCCCTGCAGGCTCTCCTCCGCTCTGCTGCTGGATCCCTTGAGGAGAAGGCAACCCAACCCCTGCCGTCGGCTCCTGCCGCTGAATTGGCGGCTGGGTTAAGGTGATAGAGAGTTACAGGGCTGGTCGTCATGGCTGAGATGAGTCCGTATCAGGTCTTAGGGGTCAGCGAAGAAGCCTCCTTTGAGGAGATCCAATCGGCGCGGGCCCGGCTCCTGGCCAGCTTGGGTGCGGATGAACAGCAGCAGGAGCGGGTGGAACAGGCCTACGACGCCATCCTGATGCAGCGCCTGCGCCTGCGCAAGGAGGGCAAGATCGCCGTCCCCGACCGCATTCGCTACGCCGAACAACGGGCTAGCCGTCCAGAGACAGAACCGAGTTTGACCCGTCCTGCTGCCCAAAATCCCCCCTGGATCAGCCGTTGGCTGGATAGCCCTTCTGCCCCGGATGTGCTCTGGCCCGCCGTGTTGCTGGGAGGGCTGGTGGGTTGGGTTGTCTTGGCCCCTGATGAGTATCCCTCCCTGCAACTGGCGCTGGGGCTGATGACCTGCATCTATTTCCTGTACCGCAAGGAGCGCCGCTTCCTGCGCGCTTTTCTCTTGGCGCTGGCAGGACTGAGCCTAGGACTGATGTTGGCCTACGGCATTGCCCTTCCCCTTACCGGCGGCGATGCCCCCGGCGCCCTGTTGGTGGGGATCACGTTTGGGGTGATGTGGCTGATAACCAGCTTTTTGCGCTAGTTGGGGAGCTTCAGGTATACATTTGTGCTGCCTGTTCATTCAAGTCGTCCCAAGCCGGCTTGAGATACAGCCACTTCAAACAGCAACGAAACGGTTCGTTACGTCGTTCCCTAACTCCCCTCTCCCTGAGGGAGAGGGGTTGGGGGTGAGGGCCCTGAGGGAGAGGGGTTGGGGGCGAGGGTCTGGTTTGATTGAACCAGGCGGGCATCCTCTCATCTGCCGAAGCGCCGCTGCCGCGACTGATAGCTGAGCAGGGCTTGGTGAAAGGCGGCGCGGTCGAAATCCGGCCAGAGGATGGGGGTGAAGTACTGCTCGGTGTAGGCCATCTGCCAGAGCAGGAAGTTGCTGATGCGCATCTCGCCGCTGGTGCGGATCAACAGGTCGGGATCGGAGAGGCCGGTGGTGTAGAGAAATTGGGAAAAGAGGGCTTCGTCGATCTGATCCGGTTGCAAAAGTCCCTGTTGCACCAGGGTGGCAATCGAGCGGCAAGCCTGCAGGATCTCCTGTCTGCCGCCGTAGTTGAGGGCCACCGTCAGGCAAATGCCCTCGTTGTGCTGGGTGCGTTCCACCGCATGCAGGATCGTGTCCTGCAAAGACTGGGGCAGGGCCGACAACTGGCCAGCAAACTGGATGCGCACCCCCTGCTGCACCATTTCCGCCAGCTCCTGCCACAGCACCTGCTCAAACAAAGTCATGAGAAAATCGACTTCTTCGCGGGCGCGGCCCCAGTTCTCGGTGGAGAAGGCGTAGGCGGTGAGGGCGGGGATCCCCCAATCATCGCAACAGCGCAACAGCTCCTTCAGGGCCGCTACCCCGCGCTGATGCCCGACACTGCGGGGCAAACCCCGTTTTTGCGCCCACCGCCCGTTGCCATCCATGACCACTGCCACATGGCGGGGCAACAACTGCGGATCCAGGTCGGCAGGCAACTGCAGAAGATGGACAGGAGAAAGGGTCATGCGGCTCAGTCTTTGGGAAGGGTTTTCTCGGGTTTGCGAAAGCGTTTGGCCAGATCGAGCAGGGATCCCCACCAGCGCAGCAGTCCATTGTGCAACCACGGGTGGGCCCACAATCCCTGCAGCGGGGCATCTCGTTTTTTAGCATCGCGGGGATTGCGCAACCGCTGCACCAGCAGTTTGTGTAGCTCGGCACTGGTCAGGGGTCGCTCCAGGCGTCCGCCTTCTGCCAGCGAAATGGATCCCGTTTCTTCTGAGACCACAATACACAAGCAGTTGGCTTGTTCGGTGATCCCCATGGCGGCGCGGTGTCGTGTGCCCAGTTGTCGGGAGGCGGCCCGCTCCGAAACCGGCAGGATCACCCCCGCTGCGCGAATGCGATCCCGGTGGATGACAACGGCCCCATCATGGAGCAAAGTTGAAGTCTGGAAAATCGTCTGCAGGATCTCCCGCGACACCCGCGCCTGGAGAGAGACCCCTTTGTCGGTAAACACCCGCGAGTCAATGGGCTGATCTGGCTCGATTACAATCAGCGCCCCTGTCCGGTTTTGGGAAAGCTCTCGCACCGCCTGCACCAATTCTTCCACCAAATCCTCCTCAGGGTCGTCCTCGTCATTGCCTGCGTTGCCCGGCCACTCAACGCGGATGGCCCTCGCCAGTTGCTCCAGCAGCCGCCGAAACTCCGGCTGAAAGAGCACGCCCATGGCTACAGCTGCGGCCAGGAGCAGGCGATCCAAAATCAGGTGCACCAGCGGCAAGGAGGCTGTGGCCAGGTAGAGCACCAGGAGCACCATAAATCCCCGCACCAGCACCCCGGCCCGGCTCTCGCGGGTGTAGTAGAGGGCCAAAGCCAATAGCAAGACAGCCAGAGCCCAGTCCAAGAGGCTGAGAAAGGTAAATTGCTGTAGCCAAGCCCATAAGGCTGCCAGCATGCCAAAAAACCCCGTTCACGCTCCCCTCATTGCAGACCTTCTGCCTGTGCCGCTCTCAGAACCCTTGTTGACTGCGGCCCCCAGACCAGCCTACCACCCACCTCCTATCTGTTTTCCAGTCTCGCCCGCCCAAGACCGATGTGAGTTGCCCTTGCGGGACAAGCGGTACCCCCTTCCTCAACTGAGACGGCTGTGGTCAACCAACCTCCGCCTCACCGCCGCAGCCGCTCCGGTAAAACATCTTGACGAATTAGGTCGGCATAAGTTTCTCGCCGCAGGATCAGCTGGGCCTCTCCCTCATTGACCAGCACCGCGGCTGGTCGAGGAAAGCGATTGTAATTGGAAGCCATGCTGTAGTTATAGGCCCCCGTTGCCAAAACCACCAGCACTTCCCCTGCCATTGGGGCCGGCAGAAGCACATCCTTCAACAGCACATCTCCCGACTCGCAGTGTTTGCCGGCAATTGTGACCCGCTGCGTGGCCTCGGCCTCAGGGCGGTTGGCCAGAAGGGCGGTGTAGCGGGCTCCGTAGGTGATGGGGCGGGGGTTGTCGGACATGCCGCCGTCGATGGTGATGTAGAGACGTCCTTCGGGCAGGCCATCGCCCGGCGGGATCCGCTTTTGCCCCCCCAGGGTATAAGCGGTAACAGCAGCCGGCCCAATCACGGATCGTCCAGGCTCGCAGAGCACCTTGGGCAGCGAGATCCCGGCTTCTGCAAAAGCCTGTTGCACCGCTGTCGCCACTGTTTCCACCCACTCCGGAATGGAGGGGGGATCGTCGGATTCGACATAGCGGATCCCCAGGCCCCCACCCACATTCAGCTCTTGCAGAGGCAGCCCTCGCTCCAGCCCTTGCCGCCAGATCTGAGCCAGCACCCCTGCCAGATCCCGGTGTCCTTGCAGATCAAAAATCTGGGATCCGATGTGGGCGTGCAGCCCGACGCACTCCAACTGGGGATGGGCAGCTATCCGATCCATCGCTTCCGGCAGTTGCCATCGCCCGATGCCGAATTTGCTATCGGTTTGGCCGGTGCGGATGTACTCGTGGGTGTGGACATCGATACCGGGGTTAACCCGCAGCAACAGGCGGGCTGGTCGTTCAGAGGTGGCCAGGGCAGCCACCTGCCGCAGCTCGTAGAGGCTATCCACCACCAAAGTACAGCCCGTTTCCAGAGCCAGGTTCAGCTCCTCAACAGACTTGGCGTTGCCGTGCAGGTAGAGATCTTCGCCTTTGGCTCCTGCCTGCACAGCCGTGTACAGCTCCCCGCCGGAAGCCACATCCAGTCCCAGCCCCTCCTGCAGGGCCAAAGCACAAATGGCCAAGCAATTCCAGGCTTTCGTGGCGTACAAAACCCGGAATTCCCCCGCGTAGCAGCGGGCCCAGGTGTGGCGGTAGAGCCGGCACGCCTGCCGCAGAGTCCACTCGTCCAGGATGTAGAGAGGGGATCCAAACTGGCGCACCAGCTCCACCACGTCGCAGCCGCCAATTTCTAGGTGCCCCCGGCTGTTGATGCGGCTGGTCAGGGGGCGCAAAGACTGGTTGGGAGAAACTTGTTCGACGGGGGTGGGGGTGCCAAGGGTTGAAACCATAGTGACGAGCAAAAAGACTGTCCTACACCCTATCAAGTTTTCTCTCCAGTTTGGCCGAGGAAAGGCCCTCAAGCCCGCGCTTGCCAGGGGGATGGCTGCCTGCCCGGCCCCGCTAGGGCACGTTCCTCACAAGTGGATTCGATCTTGGCTGGCACTTTCTGCTACTATAGAAGGCCAGTGTCTGGGGGTCGATGCCCGAGGGGTTAAAGGGGGCGGACTGTAAATCCGCTGGCTTACGCCTACGTTGGTTCGAATCCAACTCGGCCCACCATCGGGTTTGCCCACGTGGCTCAGTGGTAGAGCACCCCCTTGGTAAGGGGGAGGTCACGAGTTCAATCCTCGTCGTGGGCTTACAGGATGTGGGTGGCCCCTGTTGGCTGGGGCAGAGTCTCGCCTGGCTTGCAGACCTCGCCGCTGAGAGAGAAGGCCCGTGTAGCCGTGATGCGCACCGGCACCAGGGATCCCTTCAGTTGTTCCGGATCCCCTGCGAAGAACACCAAGCGATTGCCGCGGGTGCGCCCCATGGCCTGGCGGGGGTTTTTCGGGTTGGGGCCTTCCACCAGCACCTCCTGCACTTGGCCCAGGAGTCGAGCGCTGCGGGCGGCAGCCACCTCGGCCACCAGTCGGTTCAGCCGTTGCAGGCGATCGCTTTTTTCCTCTTCCGGCACTTGGTCAGGCCACTCCGCCGCAGGGGTGCCGGGACGGGGGGAGTAGGCGGCGGTATTTAACAAGTCAAAGCCGATATCCCGCACCAGTTGCAGGGTTTCTTGGAACTGGGCTTCTGTTTCGCCCGGAAAGCCGACGATGGCATCGGCGCTGATGGCCGCTTCCGGCATGTATTGGCGGATGAGCTGGATGAGTTGGCGATAGCGCTCCTGGGTGTAGCCGCGCCGCATCCGCTTGAGCACGGCGTTGCTGCCTGCCTGGAAGGGGATGTGGAAGTGCTCGCAGACTTTGGGCAGCTCGGCGCAGGTGGCGATCAGCTCCTCGGTGAAGTAGCGCGGGTGGCTGGTGGCAAAGCGGATCCGCTCGATCCCTTCCACCGAATGGACGAAGCGCAACAGGCTGGCCAGGTTGGTCTTGGGATCCAGATCCCGCCCGTAGGCGTCGATGTTCTGGCCCAGCAAGGTCACCTCGCGGTAGCCCGCCCGGGCCACGTCTTCGATCTCGGCGCGAATGGCCTGCGGCTGGCGGGATTGCTCTTGTCCCCGCACCAGCGGCACGATGCAATAGGTGCAGCGTTCGTTGCAGCCGTAGATGACGTTGATCCAGGCTGTCACCCGGCTATCCCGGCGGGGTTTGGTGATGTCTTCTGGGATCTCGATGGGATCGGTGGCCACCACCTGGTTGCCGGCCTCCACCTGCGCCAGCAGATCCCCAAGGCGGTTCACGTACTGGGGGCCCATGACCAGATCCAACTCGGGGACGCGGCGCAACAACTTTTCTCCCTCTTGCTGGGCCACACAGCCGGCCACGATGAGCTTGATGGCCGGGTTTTTCCGTTTGCGCTGCGCCTGGATGCCCAGGTAGGAATACACCTTCTGCTCAGCATTGTCGCGGATGGTGCAGGTGTTGTAGAGAACCAAATCCGCCTGCGACTCATCTTCGGTGGCCACATACCCCAGCGACTCCAGGATCCCGGCCATGCGCTCGGTGTCGGCGCGGTTCATTTGGCAGCCGAAGGTGATGGTGTGGTAAGTGGGAGCAGCCATGGGAAGAACAGCACCAAAAGCCATCATTTTGAGCTTAGCGGATCCCTGACGGTTACGGAGTTTGCGACTGCATCGGCTAATCTGGAAAGGATCCTTACCCTGGCAAAGGTGCATGTTGCCAAAGCATCGTCCCAAGCAACTGTCGCTGGGCCCTCTGGAATCGGAAATCCTGGATATCCTTTGGGATTTGGGCAGTGCCAGCACCCGGCAAATCCACGAGCGCATCTTGGCCGATCCGGATCGAGAGCTGGCCTATGCGTCGGTAACCACCGTCTTGCAGCGCCTGAGCCAGAAGGGCTGGGTGAGCTGTGAGCGCCGCACCGATGCGCAGGGGCGAAACCTACCGATGCTGTGGCGGCCCCGTCTTTCTCGTCAGGAAGCGGCCAGCCTCAGGGCCTTCACCCACCTGCAACAATTTTTGGCCGTGGGGGATCCGGATACGGTGGCAGCCTTTGCCGACAGCCTGGATCAGGCCAGTGTGTCCCAGTTGCAGGCGATTGCCGAACGGCTGCGGGCAGCTCGTCAAGCTAGGAGGGAGACGCGATGAGCCACTTGGGCATGTTGGCACTGGGCTTAGGCCTCAGTTGGCTGTGGCGGGCGCAAGTGCGTCTGGATAAAGGTGGCGGGTGGGGCCGACGTTGGCAGCGAGCTTGGCTCCATTTCTTGCTGCCGCCGCTGCTTTTGCTGACAACTGCTTTGGCCTTGGCCTGGATGGGGCCATGGGGACAAATGGCCGGGGCGGGGGGCTGGTTCTGCTACGGCTGTGCCCTGCTGCTGCTGGCTGTGGCTGGCGGCGTGGCCTTGCGCTGGATGTGGGAATACTGGTGCTCCTATCGACGCGCCCACCTACAGGCTCTGGCCCAAGTGGATTTGCATGGCTCTCCAGCCTATGTGCTGGACTTGGAGATCCCTTTTGCCGCCCAAGTGGGGGTGTGGAATTCGCGGCTGGTGGTCAGCCGCGGCCTGCTGGAGCAATTGGATGAGGAGCACTTGCGGGCTGTGATCGCCCACGAAGAGGCCCACCGCCACTACCGCGACACCCTCTGGATGTTTGGGGTGGGCTGGCTGCGACGCCTCACCGGCTGGCTGCCCAACACCGAGATCCTCTGGCAGGAATTGCTCACCCTGCGGGAGCTGCGGGCGGATCGCTGGGCGGCCCAACGGGTGGATCCCTTGCTGTTGGGAGAAGCCTTGCTGCAGGTGGTGGGCTATGGGGTGGGGGATCAACTGGCATCAGCTTGGGTTGGCTTTGCAATGGCCGTGAGTTCAGACCCAGGACAACGGCTGCAAGAGCGCATCGATGCCCTGCTGCAGCAGGCAGAGTTAGAGCCTGTCGATCCCTTACCCAGTGCTCCAGTTCAGGGTTGGGCTTGGTTAGGGTTGGCCCTGTTGCCTTTGCTGGCGATTCCGTTCCATAGCTGATTGCGGTAGCGGGACGGAGTCCCAGAATCTGGCAGAATGCGCTACTCTAGGTCAGGCTTTCTGACTTCTACCGACTTACGGCAGTGCAGACCAACTTTTCCCTTTCTGAGGCGACTGGGTCGGCCTGTGATCCCCTGACGCGGGCGCAGATCCTCATTGAGGCTTTGCCCTACATCCAGCAGTACCAGGGTCGCGTCATTGTCATCAAATATGGCGGCGCCGCCATGGTGCATCAGGAACGGCGGGCCGAGGTGTTACGGGACATCGTCTTTCTGGCCTGCGTTGGCATCCGTCCGGTGCTGGTGCATGGAGGAGGCCCGGAGATTAACAGTTGGCTGCAAAAGCTGGACATTCCCTTCAAGTTTGTGGACGGCCTGCGGGTGACCGATGCCGCCACCATGGAGGTGGTGGAGATGGTGCTGGTGGGCAAGGTCAACAAGCAGATTGTACAGCTCATCAGCTTAGCGGGCGGCTCGGCGGTGGGGCTGTGCGGTCGGGATGGCAATTTGATCAAGGCGCGCTCCCAGGGCCGGGCGGAAATCGGCTTTGTGGGAGAAGTCAGCACCATCAACCCCCAGTTGGTGCAAACTCTGTTGGAGGGCGGCCAGATCCCGGTGATCTCCAGCGTGGCCGCCGACGAGACGGGCCAAGCCTACAACATCAATGCCGATACGGTAGCCGGGGAGCTGGCGGCCTCTCTAGGGGCAGAAAAGCTGATCCTTCTCACCGACACCCCCGGCATTCTCAGGGATCCCCAAGATTCTGGATCCCTGATTACGCTTCTGGATATCGAGATGGCCCGCCAGTTAATCCAGAGCGGCGTGGTCAGAGGCGGCATGATCCCTAAGGTGCAGTGCTGCATTCGCGCCTTGGCTCAAGGGGTGCGGGCCGCCCACATCCTAGACGGGGGATCCCCGCATTCTCTGCTCTTGGAACTGCTAACCGATGCCGGCGTGGGCACTAAGCTTGTCCCTTCCCAATTTTCCGCCCAGTTGGAGGGACTGAACAGCGGGCCTGCTAGGCTTCCTTAACGTTTTTGGGTGTCAGTCAGTGAGCCTTGCCACCTCTCCCCCCGCTGCCGATTTAAGTAGGGATCCCCAACCCCGGCGAGAAAGTGACTGGCGACTGCTGCGGCTGCTCTGGCCCTATGCCCGGCGGCACCTGAAGCTGTTGTTGGCCGCCTTGGCCTTTTTGCCGCCCCTGGCCCTAGCCGATGCGGTGCAGCCCTTGATCCTGCAGCGGGCCCTGGACGGCCCCATCGCCCAAGGCAACAGTGGGATCCTCGCCGGCCTCTGGCCCTACGTGGGCCTGTTGATCCTCACCCTGCTGGCCCGCTGGCTTTTTCAAGCCTTGGAAGGGTATACCAGCCAGAAGCTGGGGCAGTTGATGACCCGCGACATCCGCAATGATCTCTTTGCCCACGTGCTGGCCCTGCCGGCCCAATTTTTCGATCGCACCCCGGTGGGCAAGTTGATCACCCGCATCACCAGCGATGTAGAAGCTCTGGGGGATGTGTTTTCCACCGGCGCGGTCGGCATCGTCAGCGACCTCTTTACCCTGGCGGTAATCGCGGTGGTAATGCTCAGCCAGCGCTGGGATCTGGGCCTGCTGCTGATCCTCATTGTCCTGCCGGTTAGCGCTGTGGTCATCGAGCTGCAGCGCCGCTTTCGCGATGCCAACTTCCGCGTGCGGGAAGAGCTCTCCAAGCTCAACGCCTGGATCCAGGAAAACGTCTTGGGCATTGCTGTGGTGCAACTGTTTCGGCGGGAGCGGCTCAACAGCGAGATTTTTCAAACCATCAACCGGCGCTACATCCAAGAGGTGGATCAGACCATCCTCTACGACTCTGCCCTTTCCGCCGTTTTGGAGTGGGTTGCCTGGCTGGCGGTGGCCGCTCTCCTGTGGGTGGGGGGGCAGCAGGTGCTGGCAGCCGGAGGGGGATCCCTGCCTTTGCCCCGAGAACCCCTCACCTTCGGCAGCCTCTACGCCTTCATTCTCTTTTCCCAGCGCTTTTTCAACCCCCTGCGCCAGTTGGCGGAAAAGTTCACCGCCCTGCAGGCGGGGTTCACCGCTGTGGAACGCATCGACCACATCCTCAGCCTGCCCGTCGCCATCCAGGATCCCGTCCAGCCGCGCCACCTGCCCCCAACGGCCAAAGGGGAGGTGCAGTTCGAGCAGGTCTGGTTTGCCTACAACCCCGGCGAGTGGGTGCTCAAAGACCTCAGCTTCACCATCCGCCCCGGCGAAAAGGTCGCCCTGGTGGGGCCCACCGGCGCCGGCAAAAGCTCCATCATCCGCCTACTTTGCCGCCTTTACGAGGTAACTCGCGGCTGCATCCGCATCGACGGCGTGGACATTCGCGATCTGCCCCAGGCCGAGCTGCACCGTCACCTGGGCGTGATCCTGCAGGACGGATTCTTGTTCTCTGGAGATATCCAGCAAAACATCACCCTGGGAGAGAAGGGCGAGCTGGCAGAAGTAGAGCGGGTGGCCCGCCAACTCCACCTGCACGAGTTCATCCGCGAGCTGCCCCAGGGCTACGCCACCCCCGTGCGGGAGCGGGGCAGCAACCTCTCCAGCGGCCAAAAACAGCTCATTAGCTTTGTGCGGGCCCTGTGGCGGGATCCGAAAATCTTGGTCTTGGATGAGGCCACCGCCAGCCTGGATGTGGGCACGGAGGCCCTGATCCAATCCGCCCTGGAAACCCTGCTACGGGATCGCACCGCCCTCATCATCGCCCATCGCCTCTCCACCATCCGCAATGTGGATCGCATCTTGGTTCTGCAGCGGGGGGAACTGAAAGAACAGGGATCCCACGCCGAGCTCATGGCCCGCAACGGCCTCTACGCCAAGCTCTACCGGCTGCAAGGTCTGGGCGGCTAGCGACCGGCACCAAAGCGAGACCCAAGCGCCCGCAGGGTGGTGAAGCTGGCGTCCGCAAGGGCAACTCGAGCTTTGCAGAGCAACAGATTGCCACTGTCCAGGGCAATGTCCTTTAAGCTGGCCAAACCATCGCCGGTTTGCACCAGGGCACGGCGGCCCCAACTGGAGAAATTTTTGCTGAGGGTGTTGATTAAGCGTTCCATAGGGATTGCCCACTCCGCTCCTGAGTCTCCTACTTAGCCTACTCCCCCACCCGCAGATGTCCACAAGCCCAAAAGATATCGAGAAAATTATTACAGATTGTTAAAAGCTTGCCGTCAAAGCGGCAGGCTGGCTATGATGGCCTTCAAGTTTGGCAAGCAACTCAGAAAAGCGGTTAGCCATGAATCATCGGCCAGAAGTAGTGGAAGGCACAGAGGTCAAGCAGAAGGTAACTCTGTATCTCTCACCTGACCTGTACCGGAATCTGAAGATTCGGGCTGCCGTGGAGCAAGAGCCAATGTCAGCGGTGGCAGAGAAGGCCCTCACCTTTTATCTGCTGCACCCAGAAGTTATCGAAGGCGTACAAGGCAGCGCCTACCGCGTCCATCGGTGCCCTGAGTGCGGCCATCGGTTTGTTATCCGCAACGGAGAGGTGGTTTCGCTGCACCAGCCATCGGCTGAGGAAGCCATTCTCGAAGAGGTGGAGCCAGAATACTGGGGATCGGCTGTCGGCTCGGAAGAGCAACGGCAAGATGCGTTGGTGCCCTGCTAAAACGCTTCTAGGTGGGCTCCTTCGGCAACTGAAGCTAGACAGGAGCAAACACCAGCACAAAAGGTTTCTAAGATTCACTCAACAAGGACATCTTCCCAAGCGCGATCCAAGCCCAAGCAACCCAAACTCCGTTTTTCTCCTTTCTGTCGCTTTCCTTAGATTTCCCCTCTGCAGTTGGTGTTTCCCATGCAAGAGCTCAGCATCCTCATTCAAGCTCAATACCCACTGCTGTACCTGCTTACCCCAGAGGAGGAACGGGCGGAAGCGGCTCTGGCAGCGATTGCCCGCACCCTGAGGCCCCAGCGACGCCTATTCATCTGGACAGTTACCCACGGCATCATCGAATACGGCAACCCCCGCAGCCTCACCCAGCACAACACCCAATCTCCCCAGCCGGCCATCCAGTGGGTGATGGAGCAAAAGGATCCCGCCATCTGCGTCTTCAAGGATCTGCACGACTTTTTGGACAACACCGAGGTCAAGCGTTGGCTGCGCGATGCCATCGCCAGCTTGAAGGGATCCCACAAAACCATCTTGCTCATGTCGCCGGTGCAGGTGATCCCCGTCGAGCTGGAGAAAGACATTTGCGTAGTCGACTTTCCCCTGCCGGACATGGCTGCCCTGGAGCGCACCCTCAACCGGCAGTTGGAGCAGCTTCCCCGCGGCGGATCCGTAAGCCCTGAGACGCGAGAAAAGCTGGTCAAAGCGGCCCTGGGCCTGACGCAGGATGAGGCGGAAAAAGTTTACCGCAAGGCGGTGGTGACGCACGGTCGCCTCAGCGAGGCGGAGGTCGATATCGTTCTCTCTGAGAAAAAGCAACTGATCCGCCGCAACGGCATCCTTGAGTTCATCGAAGAAGATGAGACGATCGACGCGGTCGGCGGTCTGGAGGAATTGAAGCGTTGGCTGCTACAGCGCTCTGAGGCCTTTACTGAGCGGGCCCGTGCCTACGGCCTGCCTCAGCCCAAGGGGCTTTTGATTCTGGGGGTGCCCGGCTGCGGCAAGTCCCTGATCGCCAAGACCACCGCCCGTCTCTGGGGTTTGCCGCTGCTGCGCCTAGATATGGGCCGCGTCTATGATGGCTCTATGGTCGGCAAGTCAGAGGCCAACCTGCGCAGCGCCCTGCGCACCGCCGAATCGCTGGCACCGGCCATCCTCTTTATCGACGAGCTGGACAAAGCCTTCGCCGGCTCGGCAGGCTCTAGCGACTCCGATGGCGGCACCTCCAGCCGCATCTTTGGCTCCTTCCTCACCTGGATGCAGGAGAAGCGTTCGCCGGTGTTTGTCATGGCCACGGCCAACCGCGTAGAGCGCCTGCCGGGCGAGTTCCTGCGCAAGGGCCGTTTTGACGAGATTTTCTTCGTGGATCTGCCCAACATCAACGAGCGCATGGAGATCTTCCGGATCCACCTGAAGAAGCGGCGGCGTGACATCAGCCGCTTTGATCTGCGCCAGCTAGCAGCGGCCTGCGAGGGCTTCTCCGGCGCGGAGATCGAACAAGTTTTGATTGCTGCCATGTACGAAGCGTTTGCCCAGAACCGCGAATTTACGCAACTGGACATTTTGGCAGCAACGAAAGCAACTCAACCGCTATCTCGCACCATGACGGAGCAAGTGGTAGCGTTGAGGGAATGGGCCCAGCAGCGGGCTCGGCCTGCAGCAGCCTCTGTAGCCGAGTACCAGCGGCTGGAGTTCTAGGAGGAGTGGGAAGCCAGAGTTGCCTTGGCAGAGGCAAAAATGGCAAAACCTCCAATTTGAACGTTGCCCATTGTTTGTGTTGATGTTCCAAACCCTAAACACAGGAGAGAAACACCATGTCTCATTTTAGCACCTTGCGCACCAAGATCACCGATGGCCAGATTCTGGTTAACTCCCTGCGCGATCTCGGCTACACCGTCAAGATGAACGCCGATGTGCGTGGCTACAACGGCCAGCGTGTTCGTGCCGACATCGTGGCCCAATTGGAAGGCGACTACGATCTGGGCTGGTCCAAGAACCCCGACGGTTCCTACGACCTGATCGCCGATCTGTGGGGCGTGGCCAAGAAGCACAACCAAACCGAGTTGATCAACTCCATCAACCAGAAGTACGCCGTCAACAAGACCTTGGCCGAGGTGAAGCGTCCTGGCTTGAACAACGCCAACGTTAAAGTGGTGATGCACTAAGCCGGATCCAGTCTCGCCATTGCTGCGGCCATCTGCGCCGAGTAGATCACAAAGAGGGGCTGAACTCAGCCCCTACTTTTTTGCTGCTTTTGGGTTGGATGAGCCGAGCAGGAACTTACACTACGCTTCGCTGAGGACGGCAATGCCGGGCAGCTCTTTGCCCTCCAGCAGCTCCAGGCTGGCGCCGCCCCCGGTGGAAATGTGGGTCATTTTGTCGGCCAGGCCGACTTTTTCCACAGCCGCCACCGAGTCGCCGCCGCCAATGATGGTGATGGCCCCGGCCTGGGTGAGGTCGGCCAGGGTGCGGGCAATGGCTTCTGTACCCACAGCAAAGCGGTCGAACTCAAACACACCCATCGGCCCGTTCCAGACTACGGTTTGGCACCCCTGCAGGGCAGCCTGGAAGGCTTTGACCGATTCGGGGCCGATGTCCAAGCCCATCCAATCATCGGGGATCTGGTGGATGGAAACCGTCTGGGCGTTGGCGTCTTTGTCAAACTTATCGGCCACCACCACATCCACCGGCAGCAGTAGCTCCACGCCCCGCGCTTTGGCCTTCTCCATCAGGGAGCGGGCCAGCTCCAGCTTGTCGGTTTCCACCAAAGACTTGCCGGTTGGGATCCCTTGGGCTTGGTAGAAGGTGAAGATCATGCCGCCGCCCAGCAGGAGCTTGTCCACTTTTTCCAGCAGCCGCTCAATGACGCCAATCTTAGTAGAGACTTTGGAGCCGCCGATGATGGCCGCCAGAGGTCGCTGGGGGTTCTCGATGGCGCCGGAGAGAAACTGCAGCTCCTTTTCCACCAGGTAGCCGGCCACGGCAGGCTGGAGGTAGGTAGTGACGCCGGCGGTGGAGGCGTGGGCGCGGTGGGCGCTGCCAAAGGCATCGTTGACAAACAAGTCGGCCAGCGAGGCCAGCTTGCGGGCAAATTCCGGGTCGTTGGCTTCCTCTTCCGGGTAAAAGCGAACGTTTTCCAAGAGGGCCACCTGTCCGTTTTCCAGGCGGCTGACCACGGCTTCCGCCTCAGGGCCAATGCAGTCGGGGGCAAAGGCCACCGGCTGGCCCAAGAGCTGGGAAAGGCGGACAGCCACAGGGGCGAGGCTATTGCCCTCGCGGGTGATCTGGAGGGCGCCAGTCTCTTTGTCTTTTTTGATGGGGCGGCCCAGGTGGCTGGTGAGGATGACCTTGGCCCCCGCCTGGGCCAGAGCTTGGATGGTGGGCAGCGAGGCGCGGATGCGGGTGTCGTCGGTAATGTTGCCCTGGGGATCCAGAGGGACGTTGAAATCGGCGCGCACCAGCACACGCTTGCCGGTCAGATCAAAGCCGGATGACAGCAGGGATCCCAGTGTTTGTTTGGCCATCGTCGTCCCTCCCCCTGGAACCAAGAGAATCGCTTTTTTCTCCCGTATCCTACCAGGGATCGGATCCCGGCGGGAAACAAGTGCTCTCCGGGTTTTCTCCCCACCGCCAGTGGCTGGAGCGATTGTAACGGTTTGCAAATAGAATAAATAATGTTGCTCATTGTCATCATCATGCGTGTAGCCATTGCTGGAGGAGGGCTGGCGGGGCTGGCCTGTGCCAAGTATCTATGTGATGCCGGGCATCAGCCGCTGCTGTTTGAGCGGCGGGATGTGCTGGGGGGGCTGGTGGCCGCCTGGAAGGATGCCGATGGTGACTGGATTGAGACGGGTTTGCACAACTTTTTCGGCGCCTACCCCAACACCTTGCAACTGTTCCGGGAGCTGGGCATCTCCGATCGCCTGCAGTGGAAGGAACACAGTTTGATCTTCAACCAGCCGGACAAGCCGGGCACCTACTCCCGCTTTGACCTGCCGGACATTCCTGCTCCCTTCAACGCCATTGTCGGCATCCTGCGCAACAACGACATGCTCACCTGGAGCGAAAAGGTGAAATTTGCCCTGGGCCTAGTGCCGGCCATGGTGCGGGGCCAGCGCTACGTGGAGCAGATGGATCGCTACAGCCTCTTAGAATGGCTGCGCCGGCAGGGCATTGACGAGCGGGTCAACACGGATATTTTTATCGCCGTCTCCAAGGCGTTGGCCTTCATCAACCCAGACGAGATCTCGGCCATGGTGCCCCTGACGGCCCTGAACCGCTTTTTGCGCCAAAAGGACGGCTCGAAGATCGCCTACCTGGATGGCGCCCCGCCGGAGCGGCTTTGCCAGCCGATGGTGGACTCCATCGTAGCCCGCGGCGGCCAGGTGCATTTGAATGCGGCGCTGCAGGCCATCGACCTCAACCCCGACGGCAGTGTAGCGGGCTTTCGCTTTCTCACCCCTGCCGGGCCGCTTCAGGTCACCGCCGACGCCTACGTCTCAGCCCTTTCGGTGGATGCGCTCAAGGAGCTGCTGCCGGCTCGGTGGTGGGAACTGCCCTATTTTCAGCAACTGCGCGAGCTGGAGGGGGTGCCGGTGATCAGCCTGCAGATTTGGTTTGACCGCAAGCTCACCCACATCGACCACTCGCTGTTTTCCCGCTCGCCGCTCTTGAGCGTGTATGCCGACATGAGCAACACCTGCCGCGGCTATGCGGATCCACAGCGCTCGATGCTGGAGCTGGTGCTGGCCCCGGCTGCCGAGTGGATCGACCGCAGCGACGAGGAGATCTTCGCGGCCACGCTGGAGGAGCTCCAAAAACTCTTTCCCCAGCACCTCACCGGCCCCAACCCGGCGCGGGTGCGCAAATGGGTGGTGGTGAAAACGCCGCGCTCGGTCTATAAGGCCACACCGGGCCGGCAGCAATACCGTCCCACTCAGGTCACTCCCATCCCCAACTTTTTCTTGGCGGGCAGCTACACCCTGCAACCCTTCCTGGGCAGCATGGAGGGGGCCATCCTCTCCGGCAAGTGGGCAGCCGAGGCCATCAGCAAGGGGAGCCCATCCCCGGCGGCTGCGCTCTCAAGGTTGGCAACCGCAGGGGTTTGATCGCCTCATTTGGAGCAACCTGACTGTCAGGGCTATCCAGCCTGTCCGCTTTCCCGTAGTGTTGAGATGTGCCCTCGCTGTCCCCATCTGGCCCTGCGCCCCTGGAGATGAGCCCGATGAGTCCGCTGGAGCAATCTTTTGCCCTCTGCCGCCAGATCACGGCCAAGCACGCCAAGACGTTTTATCTGGGATCCCTGCTCTTGCCTCGACCCAAGCGGCGGGCCATCTGGGCCATCTATGCTTGGCTGCGGCAGACCGATGAGTTGCTGGATGGGCTGGAGGCCAGCCAGACGGCGGTGGAAGTCACCCGCAGCAAGCTGGAGCAGTGGGGATCCCATCTGGAGTCCTTGTTCCAGGGGGGGGAGCCGCAAGCCCCCACCGACCTGGCCTTGATCCACACCATCCACACCTACCGCCTCTCGATTGAGCCCTTCCGCGAGATGTTACGGGGGCAAAGCATGGATCTGGACACCCGGCGCTACGCCACCTGGGAAGACCTGCGGGTTTACTGCTACCGGGTGGCCGGGGTGGTGGGGCTGATGTGCTCGGAGATCATGGGGTTTGTGCCGGGTCGGGATGGCCGCGAGGAGGCGGTGGCCCTGGGGATCGCCATGCAACTGACCAACATCTTGCGCGATGTGGGGGAAGATGCCCGCCGCGGGCGGATCTATTTGCCTCTGGAGGACTTGCGCCGCTTCAACTACTCAGAGCGGGATTTGTTTAACTATGTCATCGACGAGCGCTGGATGGCCCTGATGGACTACGAGATCCGGCGAGCTCGAGAGCTCTATGCCCAAGCGGAACGGGGGATCCCTACCCTACAGCCGGACTCCCGCTGGCCGGTGGCCGCTTCTTTGATGCTCTACCGGCAGATCCTCAACGCCATCGAGCGCAACCACTACCAGGTGTTTCGCACTCGGGCCTATGTGTCCACCCTGAGCAAGGCGCTGGCGCTGCCGGTGGCCTGGTGGCGCTCCAACTACTACGGCTATTAGTAGTGACAGCAAGCCGTTTCCCACTGCGGATCCCAGTGGGCAAGCCCCAAACCCGTAAAGAGCGAGGAAAACCTATGGTGATGCCCTATCGGCAAATCTGGGAAGACAGTTTAACCATCTTCTGGCGCGACTGGCTGGATCTGCGCGGGCGGGTCTGGCAGGTGGTGGCTTCGGGGCTGGTGGCTCCCCTCATCTACATCGTCGCCTTTGGGGTGGGGCTGGGCGGATCCCTGCGGGCCGAGGCCCTGGCTGACGTAGGCGGATCGACGGCGGCAGGTTCCTATTTACGCTTTATTTTGCCGGGGATGGTGGCTCTTTCGGCCATGACGATTAGCTTTGCCGGCACTACTTTCTCTATTTGTGGATCGCGGCTGTTTACCAAGAGCTTTGAAGAGCTGCTGCTCTTGCCGGTGCATCCGCTGGCGCTGCATTTGGGCAAGGTGTTGGCGGGCATTGCCCGCGGCCTGCTCACGGCCTTGGGAGTGTTGGCGGTGGGGGTGCTGGGGACAGGAGCCTGGGGCCTTCTTCATCCCCTGGCGCTGTTGGTGCTGCTTTTGGATTGCGCTGTCTTTGCCGGCATCGGGGTAATCGCCGGCTTAAAGGTGCCCAGCTTGGAGAGTGTGGGCGTGCTCACCAACTTTTTGATTACGCCCATGTCCTTTCTGGGGGCCACTTTTTTTGATCCCAGCCAGTTGCCAGGCTACCTACAGGTGCTGGTCTATTGCCTGCCCCTTTCCTACGCCAGCATCGGCATGCGGGCAGCCGCCTACCAGCCCCCTGCCCAGTTCCCCTGGTACACAGTGGCGGTGCTGGCGGGGTTGGCAACCCTTCTGGCCCTGGTGGGTGCCTACCTGTTTTCCCACCAGCAGGATTAGTTGCCCTTGCCAAACACCTCTGGGTAGCGGGCCAGTTGCTCCTGCAGGTCTTGGTCGTAGCGCAGGGCAATTACCCGGTAGCCCTGTCCCAAAAGCTGGGAGCGCACTTGGCGATCCTGGGCAGTCTGGTCGGGCTCGTCATGCACTGCGCCATCGCAAAAAACACAGACGTTGGGCTCGTAGAAGAAGTCGACCACGCAGCGGGGATCAGGGATGGCCTTCTGGGCGTCGTCGGGAAGGCGGTAGCCTTCTTCGGCCAGCAACTCCAGAAAGCGGCGCTCCAGGTGCGAGCGAGGGTCGATGAGCTGGCGCAGCCACTCCAGCTGCTCTTGGCGGGAGCGGCCCAGGGGACGCAGCTCGGTGCGGCTTTTGGCCAGCTCTCCCAGAAGATCCCGGATCTGGTGGCGGTCCAGCTGCAGCGCCTCCCGTTGGTTGGCGTAGCTGAGCAGGCACTCGTAGCAGGCGGCGCGGCACTCAGGCCGCAGGTCTTGGATCCCGGCTTCTGAGAGCTGGAAGTGGCAGATCTCCAGGGCTGCTCGCGCCACCTCCGCCATGGCCTCCGGCTCCTCCACCAACCGCTGCAGGACGCCGGCTCCCCCTTCTGCCGTCTCGTAAAACAGCAGGGCCCGATGGGATCCCTGGCCAATGGACTCGGCGGCCAGCTCCGTCTCTTCTAGCTCAAAGGCCTCTTCGATCCCCCGCTTGAGGGCGTAGCGCAGGCTGGTTTCTAAAGTTTGGGGATCCCCTAAGCCGGGCTGCGCCAGGCGCACCAGCAGCAGGTTGTGGGTACTGCGCACCGCCAGGCGGATGGACGCTCGGTTGGACAAGCCCGCCCTGCTCCGCTCAAGCTGAGCTCGCGAGGGGACTTCCCCATTTTCAAAGTTGACCGAGAAACCCCGCCCTCCACTTCCCCGCCAGCCGTGGTTGATGCGCAGCAGGGTGGCCGCCGGGGCATAGCGCAACTGCAGCAGGGGGGTTTGTCCGCTCAGCACATCAGCTTCTTGGACGCGGTAGCCAGAGCTTTCGGAAGCAAACTGGAAGAAGGTCTGCAGCTCGTAGCCTTGTCGCCGCCGCTCCTCTTCGTCAGCCGTGATGCGATCCCGCCGCCGCATGCGCACATTGGGCATTTCCAGAAGCTGGGTCAAGAGGCTATTTTGCCCATCGAACGGGGTGCCGCAGACCGGACAGCGATCTAGGTAGGGATCGGCAAAGGCCCCACAGCTAAAACAGAGCTTGTGGCTACTTCTGCGCTCCTCCAGGCCGCCGGGCGGCGCCTGGAACGCCACCGCTTCCCACTGGCAGCCTTCGTGGTAGAGGAAGTTGTGGGGAGCAAACTCGCGGATGGCCAAAAAGCGGGGCCGGGCGATGAACTCCCCCTCGCCGCCGCGGGGCACCCAGGCCCGCACGGGCAAGGCCGGAAAGTTGTAGCCGGGCAGGAAGCCTTCGCTGGCCAAGTAGCGGTAGGGGTAGAAGTCGCTTTCCTCCCGCTGGGTGTCGATTTGGAGCAGCAAATTCCGCTGGCGCAGGGCTTCCTGCTGGCGGCGCTCGGCTTCCTGCTGGTCTTTCTTTTCGCGAGTCGTCTGGAGCTGGCGGTTAGCGGCTTCCAACTGCTGGGCGGCAGCCCGATAGAGTTCTCGCCAGCGGTCGAAAGCTCGGTCAAAAGCCTGGGGCGCCTCTTCGATGACCTGCTGGAGCCAGCGGCGGCTAAACCAGCCGCTCTGATCCAGAACCTCTCGATCGGCGGCCAAGAGCGCCTCCACCCGCTCCATCACCTCTTGCCGGGCCGCTTCCCCTAGCTGGATTTGGGCAGCCACCTCTTCCCGCAGGGGCAGCCCCTCGCGATCCAAATCGAGAACTCTTTCCATGGAGTTACCCAGGGGCAGGCGTACCTGGGCCAGCCAAACGGCGTGGATGTGAGCCCGCAGTAGCGCCTCGTTGGTTAAGTCCAGGCGGGGAGGGCGGACACGACCGGCCACCATCTCGGCGCGGCGGCGGAAGTAGTACTGGTCGTGGCTGTTGAAGGCGCCGCAGTAGCTGAGGATTAGCCCCGCCTGCCCCTGGCGACCTGCCCGACCGCTGCGCTGGGCGTAGTTGGCCGGAGTGGGCGGCACGTTGCGCAGATGCACCAGATCCAAATCGGCAATATCGACCCCCAGCTCCAGGGTTGGCGAGCAGACCAAGTAGGGAAGGCGGCGAGCTTGGTCTTCCCCGCGAAAGCGCTTTTCTCGCCACTCCCGCTCTCCCGCTCGAACCACCTGGGCCGTGTGCTCTCTGGCCTCCAGGGATCCCAGCCCTGCTGCCCCGCTCCGATACAGGCGCTGGAAGAAGAGATTGACGGGGCGAGGGGCGGAAGCGTAGCCCTCCTGCTGAGCGCGGCGGGAGTACAAGGGATCCGCAGGCGGCGGCGAGCCATCGCCCAGGCACCAGCGCAGACAGCCAGCGTTGAGCTGGTAGGCTTCCTGGCCATTCTCCCGCCGCAGCAGGTCGTAGCTGACTAGAAGAGAAAGCAGGGATCCCAAAAGCTGGTCGTAGGTTTCCCGGGTTAGCTCAAGGCGCTTGGCAAGAAAGCGTCCGATGGCGCTGCGGGGGCCTAGGCTGAAAGTTGTCCCGTCTTGTCCGTTGCGGCTTTGGCGGACAAAGCAGGTAGCCGTCCGCAGCTCGTCGTACTCTTCTAGGCCCCAAAACTCGTTGAGGTGTTGCTCGGCCCGTCGGCGCAAGTTTCTCTGGAACTCGGTTCTGAGCACAGGCACATCGATGGCCAGTTTGCGCCGAAACTGATCCAGCAGAGCCCGCAGCAGGCGTTCCCGCTCCTCGACGCTGGCCTGGACAAACCAGGGATTGAGGGGGGCCAAGGCCGAGCTCTGGCAAAGCTCCTTGAGGCCGCGGTATTCAATTTTCAACAAGCCCACCTGTTCCAGGTTGGGGTGGGTAACCCGCCAGCCGCGCCGCAGATCCTCGTAGAGGCGGTATTCGGTTAGCTCCGTAAAAGTCCGCCAGACCTCTTGGGCAGCCGGCGACTGGGGATCCAGCAAGGGGTTTTGGGCAATGGCGGCAAGGGTGAGGCCGGCAGCCTGCACCACCTCTGGGGCCACTTCTGCAAAGCCCAGCTCTTGCTTTTTAAGAAGGGCAGCGTAGAGCGAGGCCCGCAAGAGGGCCACGTGGACAAAGTCGTTGAAGTGGCCGGCCTGCAGGGAGGCATCCTGGCGGTTGTCGGTAAAGGTAAGCAGCTTGTCCTGGGCTGCCCCCGTTTGAGCAGCATGGCGCAGCAGAGAAGTGGCCAGAATGGTGGTGGCGCTGGAGCGGCCTTCGCTAGAAAGGGAAGCCAGCTTGGCAAACTCCCGCTCCCGTCCACTGTAGTACTCGCCGCAAGCTAGGCAGAGAGAAAAGGGCTGGGGCTGCCACCACAGCTTCTGGGCTCCTGCCTGGGGCACCTCGGAAAAGGAGCCGTCCGGGCGGACCCAGACCGCTTGGGGGACGCGCCTTCTCCAATGGGGCTTGAGCCGGCCTTCAGGGGTGTACCAATCTTCCGGGATCTGTTCCTGCGACCACTCCCCCTCCAGGGGATCCAGACTCAGGTAGCCAGCTTGCTGCTCTTCGCTTTCCTCCACCTCTTCCCCGAGGGGATAGGGCACAAAGCGATCCCCGGACTTGAGGACATGGTAGTAGTCCTGCCCGCACTGGCGGCAGAACTTGACAGGGAAAAAGAGCTTGCCCTCACCGGCCTGCATCTGCCCCTCCAGGGAAAATTGCCGCTTTTCCCGGCTCTCCAGAGTGGCGTAGAGGGTGCGGCCCTGGGAGATAAATTGGTGCAACTTGAAGGCCACCCCCCTGTTGCCGTCTTTGAGGTTGCTGGCGTGGGCGAGGAACT
The DNA here is from genome assembly GCF_047502685.1 of Synechococcus sp. OH20. NCBI lineage: Bacteria > Bacillati > Cyanobacteriota > Cyanophyceae > Synechococcales > Synechococcaceae > Synechococcus > Synechococcus sp. OH20. The sequence goes on from NZ_JANSIQ010000054.1 coordinate 54,336, forward strand.
GGCGCAGAGACTCAGCGCAGAACTGGGGATCCCTGTCAACCTGCTTGGCCAGTTGGGCGGCGACCTCAGAAAGCTCCCTGGGCAGGCGGCGCCTGAAGCCGCCATCGGGCGTGGGCTCCAGGCCCAGTTCGTACTCCAGCCAGCGCGTCAGGGGGTGGCGGCGCAGGGTGGCCAGGTCGGCGGGAGGGAGAGAGTCGAGGGCGCTTTTTAGCTCCGCTGCACTAGGAGAGTCACCCTCACTAAAGGGATCCAAGGTTTCCTCGATAACGTGCTCCGCTCTGAAGGGATAGCCAAAGAAGCGGCTGGCAAAGTCGGCCACAATCTGGCGGCGCTCCTGGGCGGTGGCTTCTGGCCGGGAGATCATGGTGGCGCTGGTGCCGATGTGGACGAGGTTTGGGGCGGCGCAGCGCTCCTTGAGGCGTCGCACCAGCATGGCCACATCCGCCCCCTGTCGACCGCGGTAGGTGTGTAGCTCGTCAAAGACCAAAAAGCGCAGTCCACCAGGACTTAAGAAGCGCTGATCCTCAGGGCGAACCAACAGCAGCTCCGCCATCATGTAGTTGGTAAGCAGAATCTGGGGCGGCTTCCGCCGCAGCTCTTCCCGATCGCTTTCGGCAGTTTCCCCGGTGTATTTGGCAAAGCGCAGGGGGAAAGGGCGACCATAGCGGCGCTCGTAGCGTTCGCGCAGGTCTTGCAAAGACTGGTATTGGGAGTTCACCAGGGCATTCATGGGATAGACCACCAGGGCCGTCACCTGGTGCTCGGATCCCTTCTGGCGGATCCAGTTGTCGAGGATGGGCAGGAAGTAGCAGAGGCTCTTGCCGGAGCCGGTGCCACTGGTTACCACGAAACTTTCTCCGGCTAGGGCCTTGGTGATGGCCTCCTCCTGGTGGCGGTAGAGGCGAAACGGCCTGCCATCCTCAAAGCGGAAGATGTGGGCTGTTTCTTGGGCAATCCGTCCGGCTGCAGCCAACTCGTCAACGGTTGAGCCGTCCTTGTAAGAGGGGCTGAGCTGGACAAGCGGCTCTGGCCAGAGGTGGATCCCTTCTTCTAGCGCTTGGTCTACAAAGGCTTGCGCCCGTGGGTCGGCAACCAGAAAAAACGAGCGGACAAAATCGCGATAGTCGGCCAGGACAGCGGCGTGGAGATCAAAGATCGTGGACATCAAAGCTACTCCACAGGGCCCTCCTAGCCAACCTAAACCCAGTCTGGAAGTGCAGCAAGTATTTTCCTCACCTCCACTCCCTCTGGGGGAGAGACTTCTGCTGGAGTCAAGTCGCCACCAAGATGAGAGTTTGATCCAGAGCGCAATCTAGAGATAGTCATTGGCACACAAGTGTTGCTCGTGCAAATCTCCCTCCCATTGCAACTTGCTTGCCGCGTAAGTTGCGGATCCCAGCCTGCTTGTGGAGTTGAGCTAGGGTGCGCAGCGCTTTGTGAATCACCTCGCGCTTGGTCTTGAGGCCGGTTACCTGGCGGACCCACTCGATGAGTTCATCGTCCAGAGCCATGTTGGTGCGTATGGGGATCCGCTTGTGTATAAGAACGCAGTCTTATGCGGATCCTATGCCTAGATTTAGCGGTGCGCCAGCCGCTCCCATGCCTCCAGCACCAAGTGGCGGGTGCGGTATTCGCCAAATTGCCGCATTTCTTTTTCCTTGAGCACGCGGAAGGTCTCGCCGGGGAAGGTGCTGGCAGCCACACGTCTGGCATACCCCGCCGGATCGAGAGGATCTTCCACCTCTTCCCAGGGATCGAGGATGTTTTCTAGCTCACGCTCGGTCAGCTCCGCAGGGTCGAGAATGTAGCGCAGTTGCTTGCGCGTTAGACCGTAGAGCCGGGCGTAGTAGGCGTCCAGCTCGGCGCGGAGCACAGCGCGGCGGTCTTCATCCCAGCGGAAAGGTGGGCAGGGGATACCCTCTCCCCCTTGATCCCCCTCTCCCAAAGCTTTGGGAGAGGGGGTTGGGGGGTGAGGGCCAACCACCGCTCGCAGCGCCTCAAAGCACTCCGTCTCGCCAAGGCGGATGGCTTCGTTCCAGACATTGTCCGCGAAGGGCTTCATGTCCCATGCGGTGTAGGTCAATTCCAACACCCGCGGCACGATGAAGGCGAGGTCGGCAGAGGTGTAGGCACTCGGCGGGAGGACGGGGAATTGCTTCATGGTGAAGTATTTCAACGATACTCCACCAATCTTTTGTCTGGCTACATAATCGAAAGCTATACAATCCATGCAAGCTAGAAGCGCAGCAATCACAAGCGCTTTCTGCTGGGGAAGCATTAGTAGAAATTTGTCACCGTATCCGACGCAGGGGGCTATACTTGCTACGACGGTGCGCTCGTTCGTGGAGCATGTTACATCGCGCCAGCCGAGCAGCCAGCCGCGTTTCCACTCGCCCAGGCGAGCTTCGACCTCCTCTGCCGGCACCCAGTACCAGGGCTGGACGACGAAGTGCGGGTCGGCGTGCTGTGCTGCGTCAGGGGTAGGTAGTTGGGTGCTAGAACGCGAATCCACTCCCTCATACGTGCCGTAGCGGTGGTCGTAGTGCCAGAGCATTTTGGCTTCGTAGAGGGGGAGGTAGAGTCCCTCTCCCCCTTGATCCCCCTCTCCCGAAGCTTCGGGAGAGGGGGTTGGGGGGTGAGGGCTACTTCTCCCAAGACTCTGGGAGAAAGGGGTTGGGGGGTGAGGGGTTGGATGCTCGTAGGAATGAGTAGCGACATAGTCGGCAATTTCTCGGAGGACTTGTTCCGTCTGGTCCAATACCTGGTCATTGGTAAAGCGCAGAACGGCAAAGCCATGTTTGCGCAGGATTTCCTCCCGCAAACGGTCGCGTTCCTGCTGAGTGGGTTCGCGGTGCACGCCCCCATCTATCTCGATGATTAGACGGGCGTCGTCACAGAAAAAGTCGGCGATGAATTGTCCAATCGGGTGTTGACGACGGAACTTCCGGCCTAACAGCCGACGGTCACGCAAAAATTCCCATAGCAAGCGTTCGGCGGTAGTCGCCTCGCGGCGTAACTGCTGTGCTCTGGCAATCAGTTCCCGGCTGGCTTCAGGCAATTTGTACTCCCCTTCTCCTGCTGCGTGGGAGAAGGAATCCGGGGATGAGGGCCATCCCCCCTCTCCTGCAGTGCGGGAGAGGGGGTTAGGGGGTGAGGGCACAAACACATTCCCCACCAGCCGATACCCCTTCGCCTCCAGCTCCGCGCGAGTGCGGAAAAGGCCGGAGTCGTTGGACATATCGAACATGCGTAGAAAGTGCACACCCCAGGGGTTGGCCCTCACCCCCGGCCCCTCTCCCCTTGTGGGAGAGGGGGGAGAGTTTTCATTCACTAGCACCGGCACGCGCTGGTAGATAGCCTTTGTCAGCTCGGCATCCTGACGGGTGCGGAAGACGGGCAGGGTGCGGGTGTTGGGATTGATACGGGCAATGTCGTCGGCGGTTAGGGTGAATACACGGCGTGGGTCGCGCAGGTGTTCGGTGCGAGTTGCAAAGAAGCTGAAGGTAGGGGGGCTCACCGACGTGCTTCTCCTGCAGATGGTGAGCAGGCAGAATTTCATACGACTATCTACTGCTGGAAAGAGTTTGTCGCGGTTTTCAAAATCAAACAGGCTGACCAGTTGCCCCTTTTCCACCAGGTCGGCGAAGAAGAATTGGTTGGTGGCGTCGGTGGCGATGCCAGTTGGCACGATGATGCCGGCCCGCCCGCGAGGGTTGAGCAGGGCGCGGACGCGCTCGGCAAACACAGAGTAGGTGTTGATGTCGCCGCGACCGGTATGGGGATATAGCCCACTGCCACGCAGGAAGCGGCTGGTGCTTTCGGCGGCGTGCAGGGCGCGCTGATAGTCTTGCCAGAGGGTGGGGTTGGTGTTGGCGAGTGCTGCAATTAGCCGCCTGCGCGTCGCTGCGTTAGCTGCACGGGCGATGGCGGTATCGCGGCTGGCAAAGAACTCTTCTTCCTGCAACTTGATGCGTTCCCAGGGTGGGTTGCCGAGGATAACATCGAAGCCGCCCTCACTCCCCCAGCCCCCTTCTCCGGGCGAGGGGGGAAGGTGAAACACCTCCGGGAACTCCAGTGGCCAGTGGAAGAAGCGCTGTTCGCAAGCCAGGGCTACGGCGGTGGCCAGAGCGCGGGAGTTGGCTCGATTTTCTAGCCGCTCGCTGACCGCTTTCGTGGTAATGGCCGCCGAGAAGTCCGAGGTCAAGCGCTGGAAAAAGGCCGCCGTCCAAAGGTTGCAGGCTTCTGTCAGTTTCTGGTGTTCTGGGTTTTGACAGTAGCGGGTGTAGAGCTCCTGCTTGCGGCGTACATTGGCTGGCGAGTCGTCCTGGATAGCTTCGAGCTGCTGCCGCTCCTGGCTGAGCTGGGCCACCACCTGGTCGGCCTCAAGCGGCAGAGAAAGCTGGCCTGTTTCCAAATCCCTGCGCTCGGCGCGATTTCGCCCCTTCAGAGAGCGGGCAGCCTCCCTGGAGTCGGCACTTACCGGCTCGAAAGCAGCATCAGGAAGGCCCTTTTCCAGAACCTTTAGATCCGGCACCCCCACCAGCGAGTCGCCACACTTGATGCGGTGATCGAGGAAGGTAAGCGGTTTGCCGGCGCAATGGGCCTCCAGCCAGAGGGCTACGCGGCAGAGTTCCACCGCCAAGGGGTTTTTGTCCACGCCGTAGAGGCAGTGGGCCACCACGTCGCGGATGGCCTCGCGCACAGTCTCGGGGGCGGGCTCCTCTTCGCCGGTGCGAACCTTGGCCAGCTCCTTGCCCAGATGTCGGGCAGCCGCCAAGAGAAAATGCCCAGAGCCACAGGCGGGATCCAGAACCCGCAGCGATAGGATGGCCCGTTCCTTTTCCTCACGGCCGGCTGCAGACTTCAGCCGCTCCTGCAGCACTGGCTCCAGGGCCGAGCGGACAAGTTCTGCCACCAGCTCCGGCGGGGTGTAGTAGGAGCCGGTACTTTTGCGCTCAGAGCCGTAGCCTAAGTCAAAGCAGGGCACACTGCCTGAGGTGTCAATCTGGGGCCGGTAGTCGAGCAGGCTTTCGTAGACGGATCCCAGCTCCTCTACGTCCAAAGCGGCGTAGTTGACCCGGCGCGGCGGCGAGGTCGCGTTCTCTTGGTAGTAGGCCAGGTGCCAGAAGGCCTGCAGCAGATCCCGGTTGCTCAGGCTGCACCCATCCAGCTCCAAAGGGGCAAACAACTCGCCGTTGAGAGGTGCAGCCCCTAGATGCTCTGCCAGCTCCTCCTGGGAAAGCACTCGCCAGAGCACCCGCAGGCTGCACCAGAGATCCTCATGCTCCGTAAAAGCGCTGCGCCGCTCCAAAAGTCGCCGCAGCCGACTCACGCCGTAGTGATCCCGGTAGAGGGGGCTGGCGCTAATTAGCCCCCGCTCCTCCGAGACTAAGAGAAACAAAAAGCGGTAGACCAGCCGCAGCAGTTGCCGGTAGAACTCCTCCGGGGTAAGGCAGTTCGATCCTGGAGAAGCCAGCCGCTCCCGCAGGTGGGAGTTTTTGGGATGGGCAAGAAAACCCTTGGCCAGGCCCTTGAGGCACTCTTCCACCCCATCCCGCAGCCGCTCGCGGACTCGCCCCCCCTGTTCCAGAGCCTGCTGGTAGTACTTCTCCAGCCAACACTCCCGCGCCTGCTCTGCCTTTTGGGGCAAACGGCTGCGGTGCAGCAGGCGAAACAGGATGGCAAAGTCGTTAAAGCGCTGCTCCTCTAGGATCTGCTGCAGGTCAAACTCCACATAGGCCTGCCGGCGCACAAAGGTGCTGTCCCGCAATAGACGGAGGGTCAGCCCGTTGGTGACGATGCCCCAGAGGTGCTCGCTGCGGTTGAGATACTCCTGCAGCAGTGAGTGAGGGGCTAGACGCGGCCTGCCAGTGGAAGCCAGCCGCCCCAGCTCCTGGCGTACCCCCACAATGTGCACCGGCGGAGCATCCTCTGCTTCGCCGGCGCGGTGCGAAATGGCAAAGGTGGCACCGTCCAGCTCATAGGCCCGTGGGTTGTAGCGCAGCTCGTAGCCCAGAAAGCTAAGAAAGGGAATAACCCAGGCATCGCGGGTAACCGACGTGGCCGGATCCCCTTCCGGCAGACGGGCCAGCCGGCGGCGGAAAACTTCCCACTGGGTGCGGGCCTCGGCAAAGACGCTGGCAATTTCTTCCGTCAGGCTGCGCTTGTCTTCTAGCCCAAAGTCTTTCGGCTTCTGGCCTGACAGCTCGCCAGCCAAAAGCTGCTCCAGAATGTCCGGCCCCAAGAGGCCCCCTTCAAGGCGTACAGCAGGAAATTGGCTCATCTGGACAGCAGAGGTTGTAGGACAAGAATTCCCAGCAGATCGGGGGGAAACTGCGGCTTAACCTCCAGCCCGCGCACGCGCTGGGAGATGGCCTGTCGGATGCGCTTGTGGGCCTCAGCCAGCTCGCCAGCTCGCTGGAAAATGGCCTCCCGGATCCCTTGCTGAAGGGGGTGTCCTAGACCCCAGTTTTCTGCAGTCGGCGGCCAGGGGCTGAGGCTGTCTAGCACCTGCTGCACCAACTCCTGCTTTTCTACAAGCGGCAGGTTGGCATCTGGCTTGGCTGCGGCCAAAAGCTGGAGCGCTGCCCTACTTTCCAGCCAGCGGGCTTCGCCTCTTTCTAGGCCAACCCCTCCCAGCACCAGCACCTCCTCCGCTAGCAGAGGCTGAGCCAGCGGCTGCTCCACTAGGTAGCGCACCCGCAGCAACAAGAGGGTGGTGAGCGCAGCCACAGCCCGCGTCCGAACGACCCCGCAGCGGGAGACGACGGCCTCTTCAGGCTTATCTAAGGCCTTCTCTAAGAAAAAGTGGGCCAGGGCAGCGATGAGGCGGTGGTTGCGGCCAACGTATTCCGCTCCTTCCGGCGTGGGGGAGATGAAGCTAATCCGCCACTGTCCACCCTTGGGCTGGGGCAGGACTGAACGAATGGCCTCCGGCAGGGTTGCTGTGCCCTCCTGGCTGAGGTTGACCCGGAAGACTCCAGACTGCCGGTCAGGGATCACAGCCAGACCTAGGCGCTGGGCAGCAGTTAGAAAAAATTGCTGCACGGCCTGCGGATCCCCCAGCACAGCGTCTGTGGCCTCCAGTTCCCGCTGCACTTCTTCCGGCTTGAGGGATCGCTGGGCAAAACGGGTGCGGTTGCGCCGCTCCTGCTCAGCAGAGCGATCCCACTGGGCGTGAAACTGGCTCACCTCTGCCATCCCCAGATCCAGCGCCAACTGGCGCTCCCCTGAGCCGGATCCCTGGCGCAGAAAAAGGGCCTCCAGCACCGCCTGGGTAACGCTTTCACTCGCTTCGGGCACAGGCACGTGGGTGCCAAGGGTGCGGCGGATTTCCCGCGCCTTGTCCAGCAGCACCTGCAGCACCGCACCGTCCACAGGGTTATCCCGCCCGAAAAAGCGGACGACCTTGACCCGTTCGGCCCGTTGGCCATAGCGATCCACCCGCCCCTCCCGCTGTTCCAGCCGGTTGGGGTTCCAGGGCAGGTCGTAGTGGATGACGGCTGTAAACTTTTCCTGCAGGTTGATCCCTTCCGAGAGGCAGTCGGTGGCCACCAGCACCCGTGGCTGGTCAACGGCAATTTCCGCAATCTTGGCCTCCCGTTCCTCGTCGCCCATGCGGCCGGTTACGCAGGCTACCTGAGTTGCGGATCCCAGGTGCTGCCGAAGGTGGTCGGCAAGATACCCTGCTGTGGCCACATAGCGGCACCAGAGAATGGGGTGAAAGCCCTCGGCGAGGAGCCGCTTCACCAGCTCGATGGCCCGCGCCAGCTTGGTGTCTTGGTCTACGCCGTGAAGTTGGTGGGCCAGACGGGCAAGCTCCCGCAACCGGCGGCGGTCGCTGTCGGGCAGAGTTTGCTCTGCAGCTTCAAGAGCTGGCAGCGGTAATTCATCGTCAGTACGCTCTTGTGCCGACTCGAACACCCAGCGGCTAAAGCTCTCCTCAGCCTCTTCTTCCCGAGAGCCTGCGCTGCGATTGGCCAGCGCCGCCAGAGCCGCTGCCGGACTGGACATGACACAGCGCAAAAGAGCCAGCGCCCCCCAGTAGCGTACGCGCCGCTGCCGCTGCTCCATCTGCTGGCCGGTGCGCACCAGCTCCGAGCAGAAGGCATAGGTGCGCTCAAACAGCTCGCGGTAGCAGCGTGAAAGGTCATAGGTCTCATCTTCAGCTTCCCGGGTTGGGAAGCAGGCTGTTTCTTGCCAGGTCTCCTTGATGTCCCGCCGTGTGCGCTGGACAAAGTGACGGGCCAGCTCGATGCGCTGGTTCTCCTTGAGATCCTGAAGGTCCCACTCCTCGAACTCCGGCCGCAGCAGCCTCAGCAACGACCGGAAGGCCTCTGGGATGCCGCTGTGGGGAGTAGCCGTCAGCAGGATTAGGTGGCGGTTGGGCGCTTGGGCAATAGCTCTCAAAAGAGCATGCCGCTCCTGCTGAGCTCTGCCGGAACTGGCCGCTGCCGCCCCGTGCACTTCGTCGGCAATGATCAGCTCAGGACAAAACTGCAGAAATTGAGGGCGGTTGCGCTCCGTTTTAACAAAATCAATGCTGGCCACCTGCACCGGGAAGTATTCGTAGAGATTTTGTCCCGGCGGGGTTTGCCGCTCCAGTTGCCCTACCGTCCCCGACCGGATAACTACCGGCTCGAGGTTAAACTTTTCCGCCAGCTCCCTGGCCCACTGCTCGCACAAGTAAGGCGGGCAGAGGACACAAAAGCGGCGGATCTCGCCGCGATCCAGAAGTTCTCTGGCTATCAGCAGCGCTTCAATGGTCTTGCCCACTCCCACATCATCGGCAATAAATAGCCGCACCGGATCAAGGCGCAGCGCCATGAGCAACGGCACAAACTGGTAGGTTCGTGGCCGGATGGAGATGCGCCCCAGCGAGCGGAAGGGAGTGGCGCCCTCGCGTAAGATAAGGCGCGCTGCCTGCCAGAGGAGATGGGCGGCTGCAGCATCGGCAACTTGGTCGGCGCGGGGCAGCGGGAAGAAGGCCGGCTCGATGCGCTCAAAGGGCAAGGTGCCGCCTATGAGGTTCATCAGTTGTCGGTGAAGGCAAATCGCGTCCTCTGGCCTGCCAGTAAGGGGCCGCAGCACTACCCCTTCTTCGGAATCAGCGGGGAGCACCACCCACTCGCGCTCGCGGCAGCGGACAATTGAACCAGGCTGCATCGATTGGGATCCCTATGAGCGACTCACCTTCCTTTACCGCATCTTTGCCGCTCTTTGGGGTAACTGCCGAACTTCTTCGGCTTTTTCGGGGGCGCTGACCTTAGATTTGCCTCTTACAGGCCAGGGATCCCATCCCCTTTCCCTGGCCCTCATCAATAAGTTAAGAATGGGCAAGAAGTTAAGAATGGGCAAGTTTGACACTCCCACCGCCTAAAGGCAGGGGATTCTTACGCAGTTCAAAAATGAACTCGTAAAGGCGCTGTCAAGACACCTCTAGACAGTTCCTTGAGGCAAAGCCCCAAGGTTCTGCTTACTTTTCTGATCGCATTCTGATCGCATAAGCAGGACGGAGTCCTTGCAGGTTGGCTGAGACGTTAGTATCTCCCGGACGCTTGCCACCGGTCGGGTTTTTCACCGTTTTAGGGGCTCGCCTGGGAACGGCACGTCTCGGTGACAACCATACCATTGATGAGCAACTAAAGTTGCTTACGGGCTTTTCCGCCCCGCACTAAAGTACGGGGCTACCAAGCTATCCCTCTGTGTGTTACGCTTAACTCGCTAGGGAGTATGTTGCGACCTTTCCGGTGCCGGTTCCAAATTCCAGGGTGGGCAGATGAGCGACGAACAGTTGGATGATTTGCAGGAGGCTATGAGCACTGCTGGTCGATCGATCAAAAAAGCGGCCCGACGTGGGGCCTATGAAACTGCCCAGACAGTAGGAGAGGAGCGACGGCGCATCCGTATTCGCACCCTGGATGGCACCGATATTCGCGGCGAGGTATTCCTAGAAGGGACGAAGTTCGAGCGACGGGTTTCCAGCCTGCTCAACGACGAGCGCACGTTTGTCCCCTTAACCGACTCGGAAATGTTCATCAACGGACACCGCGTCGCCCATGCCGACTTTATCTGCGTCAACAAAAACGCCATTTCCTACGTTCTGGAAGAATAGCCTGGCTTGAACCGTCAATCGAGTCGTTTGGGTTGTCCCCCAACCTCTGGGGTGGCTCTCTCCCGATACGATGTCAGCGGCGGTAGGATGAAACAGAGCTGGCCCCAAGCACTTCCAGCCGCTTGCCCGATGAGCAGCACCCGTTATCCGTTTGAGCGCGTTCGCGAGCATTTGCTCTTTCAGTCCTTGGCAGATGCTGAGTGGAAGGCATTGACGGCTGCCCTACTGCCCAGTCGCTTTTCTCCCGGCCAGGTAATCTTCCAAGAAGGGGATCCCAGCAGCGACCTGTACGTAGTTCTCAGCGGGATCGTGGAGCTGCGGCGCCAGTACATGCGCTATCCCGGCGATTACTGGCTGGCAACACTGCATGCTGGGCGCGTGTTTGGAGAACTTTCCTTGCTGACGGGGCGGCGGCGCTCCTTTACCGCAGTGAGCCTAACCGAGGTGCAAACCCTGCGCCTCTCCAGCGAAGGGCTGCTCCTATTGCCCCTGGAAGTCCAGGTGAAGCTTTACCGCGCCTGGACCCAGATCATCGGCGAGCGCCTCTTTTGGCTCGACAGCATGTTCGCAGATCTCCTGGAACAACGGGGGGCGGAAAATGTCGCCTCGGCTATGGCCCTGCTGCAGCAGCGCTATCCTGCTTGAGGAAAAAGAACCCCTGCCGGCAGGCTGGGATCCCTAGAATCAAGGTTCTGGCGCTCCTACAAAGAAGACAAAAATCAAGCGGTGGGATCCCAAATTTTATCTTCAGAATAGCCAGGGCTTGCGGTATTATGTGCTAAGCAGCAGCTCCCGAAGCATTTCAAGCAGCGAGGTTAAGAGCAGTGGTCAGGGTAGCCATCAACGGATTCGGTCGCATCGGTCGCAACTTTTTGCGTTGTTGGCTGGGGCGCTCCCAGTCCAACTTGGATATTGTTGCCATCAACGACACCTCAGACGCTCGCACGGCTGCCCATCTGCTCAAGTACGACTCCATCCTCGGGCCACTGCAAGGGGTGGAAGTGGAGGCCGCCGAGGGTGGCCTGCTGGTTAACGGCAAGCACATCCACGCCGTTTCCGATCGCAACCCCAGCAACCTGCCCTGGAAAGAGTGGAAAGTGGATCTTGTTATTGAGGCCACAGGTGTTTTTGTAGACTACCAGGGTGCCTCTAAACACATAGAGGCGGGAGCCAAGAAGGTGATGATCACGGCTCCGGCCAAGGGAGGCGACATCCCTACCTTTGTGTATGGCGTTAACCAACACACCTATGACCCGGTGCGGCACAACATTGTCAGCAACGCCAGTTGCACCACCAACTGCCTTACCCCCCTCCTCAAAGTGCTGCTGGACAAGTTCGGCGTCCTGCGGGCTACGATGACCACCACCCACAGCTACACCGGCGACCAGCGGATTTTGGATGGTGGCCACCGCGATCTGCGACGGGCGCGGGCGGCGGCGCTGAGCATGGTGCCCACTACCACCGGGGCGGCCAAGGCAGTAGCGCTGGTGATCCCCGAACTGAAGGGCAAGCTGAACGGGGTAGCAGTACGGGTTCCCACGCCCAATGTGTCGCTGGTGGACTTGGTGGTGCAAACAGAGCGGCGTGTGATTGCCGAAGAGGTGAACGCGGCTCTCAAGGAAGCTTCAGAGACCACGATGAAAGGGATCATTGCCTACTCCGATATCCCCTTGGTCTCCATCGACTATCGCGGCCACGACTGCTCGGCGATTGTGGATGCGGAGATGACCAGTGTGCTGGACGGGGATCTGGTGAAGGTGATGGCCTGGTACGACAACGAGTGGGGCTACTCGCAGCGGGTCCTGGATCTGGCTGAATACATGGCTGCTCACTGGGTTGAGTAGGCTGTTGTTTCCTGTCTCAATCCCTCAGAGGCGGAGAGGGAGAATTCGGCAAAAACTTGCCAGCGCTTGCCGTCATGGCTGAGGAGGGTGAGAGCGGAGGCGAGAAAGGATCCCTGGAAAGGGCGAGTTTTGAACTGTGGCCAGGCGGTGCGAAACTGGGCCGGGCTGAGATCCCGAAAGGCCACAGTCATGTGGGGGACAAAGGGACGAGCTGGGGTAGGGGTCGGCTCTGGCTTAAGCAGCAGATTCATGTGGCGCTGTGTCTTGGCCTGGAGCTGTTGCAGCTCAGGGGAGGGCTCGACGTGGATATAGATAACCCGTGGCGCGAAGGCACCGAAGCCGCGGAGCTCAACGGCAACCGGAGCCTGCTCCTTGGCAAACTCTCCCAGGGATCCCGTCAGGGCTGGCAGCTCGGCAGTGGGCCACTCGAAAGGAGGCACCAGGGTAATGTGAGGGGGCGAGCGCAGGGCTGCGCGGCTGGCAAATTGCTCGGCAAACTGTTGTTTGATGGCGGTCACTTGCTCCTGCAAGTCTGCCGGGGGTAGGAGGGCGAGAAACAGCCGCTGTTGGGGAGCGTCGTTCACCATTGCTGGACAGGTGAGGAACCTGTATTATCCAGGCTAGGACAGCCCAGCCCCAGACCTCTACCCCATTCCCTAAGGGTCACAGGGTTTGTCGGGATGCCCGGCATCTTCTTTAGCCACTCATATTCTCATATAATTATCTAGCGATTATCTAGTAGCAGTAGGCTAGAGGGCTCCTCTATGACCCAGCTTTCCGCTCCCCTTCCCCCGCCGGCAACCGTATCTCCAGAGCCTGAGCCGGATCCGATTCCGTCCTACCATTGGCATCTCTTTCTCTGCGCCGACCAGACCAAGCCCAAGTGCTGCGAGAAAGCGGTGGGACTGGAAGCCTGGGAATACCTGAGGCTGCGGATTCAGCAGTTGAACCTAGAGCTGGCGGGCGTAGGCCCTCTGCGCGTCAACCGCACCAAGGCCAACTGCCTGCGGGCCTGCAACTATGGTGTTCCCGGGCCAGTGCTGTTGGTGTACCCCGGTGGGTTTTGGTACCACTCGGCCACGCCCCCGGTGATAGAGCGGGTGCTGCAAGAGCATATCCTGGGCGGGATCCCGGTGGCCGAGTATCTGGTAGCCCAAGATACCCTCAGCGCCCCTGATCCAAAAGAGCGTGGATAGCCTGCACGTACTCTGCCGTCGCCTGTTGCAAATCAGCCTTATCGCTGGAAGCAGGGGGGGGGATCACCTTGCCGATGCGCACCGTGATGGGGCAGAACAGCCGCGGCCAGCGGGATCCCTTGGGCAGCACCTTCTCGGTACCCCAGAGGGCCACGGGGAGCAGAGGTGTCTGGGTGCGCGCTGCCACCAAGGCAGCCCCCAGGTGAGGCTGGGGAATGCGGCCATCGGGGGTGCGGGTGCCGTTGAGAAAGATCCCCACCGCCCATCCCCGCGCCAGGGCTGCTTCCGTGGCTCGCAAGGCAGCGCGGTCAGAGCCGCCTCTCTTGACCGGGTAGGCCCCGTAGAGCCGGATCACCTGCTTCAGCGCTGGCACCCGAAACAGCTCTTCCTTGGCCATGAAGGCTACAGGGCGGCGCACTGCATTGGCCACCAGCGGCGGATCCAAGTGGCTGGCATGGTTGCTGACAATGATCAGGGATCCCTGGCGAGGCACGTTTTCCTGGCCATAGGTGCGGCCAAAATACAGTCCCCGAAACAGTGGATTGACCACTAGCCACTTGAGCAGCCAGTAGGCCAACCAATCCTGGCGGCGATAGCCCATCTGGACGATTTCCCAACTTGGGGGTAGCTCCCTCTTTGAGTGTAGGGGAAAGCGGGGGATCCCCAGCGACTTTGGAGATAGGTTTTCCTGAGACCTTCACTTAGGGTGGGATGCAGTGAGGGCCAGGAGTATGTCACCTCTCCAGATCAGGATCCTCGCCCAAAGCCCGCAACCTTTCCGCCAGACGCTCAGCCCGTTGGCGCTCCTGTTCGGCTCGTTGGCGTTCCAGCTCGGCCCGCTGGTGCTCCCGCTCGGCTCGTTGGTGCTCCAGCTCGGCCCGCTCATCTCCCGTCAACAGCAACTGCCCTTGGGCATCGCACCAGCGCAGCCAGCGGGCTTGTTTCCCCTCGAAAACTCCGTCCCACAGCTTCAGGCCCAGCTCCACCTGTTCCAGCCAGGTCTCGGTCATTTCCGCATAGTGGCGGCCTCGCAGCTCGAAAATGCGCAGCTCCTCTGGCCCCAGCTCGTGGTTGGGATCAAAAACCACGTAGTAGCTGACCCGCATCTGCTCGTAGCGACTGAGCTTGCCCCCTAGCTCGTCGCCTTCGCGGTTGGAGACAATCTCAATCACCACATCCGGCGGCTTGTCAAATTGCCAGAGCAGATAGCACCGGTTCTGCTTCTCCCACCATTGTTCCGGCACCGTGACATCCAGGCTGAGAAAAACATCCGGCACGATGGGAGGTCGGTTAGGGGTGGTGTAGATGCCCACATTGGCTGCTGCCAGGAAGGTTTTGTGGGGCAGAGAGCTGTAGAGTGCCCCCGTCAGGAGACGCTGCTGCTTTTCAGAGGCAAAGTTATCCACCGGGGTATCGTCCTCAGTGACCAGATCAGCGATGTCGGGCAGCAGCAGTTCAGTATCCATGGGCGAAGGCAGTCGGGGATGTCGACATCTTAGCCGTTTCCCCTACTTTTTGCCGCAGAGGACAAGGGCGGCAAAGCTGGCCGCTCTCCAGAAGGGATCCCGCCCGGAGAATGGGGTATCACGGCAAAAGGGATCTCTTTGAGGAAGAACCTTGAACTGTGACGCTTTGGTGATTGGCTGTGGCGTGGTGGGCTGTGCCATCGCCTACGAGCTGTCTTCCGCAGGGCTATCAGTGGTTGGGATCGACGCCAAGGATCCGGCCTCAGGCGCCACGGGCGCGTCACTGGGGGTGTTGATGGGGATCTGCAGCCGCCAGCCGGATGGGGAGGTGGTGCAGTTGCGCCTGAAAAGCCTGGAGCAGTTTGATCCCTTGATTGCCCGGCTGGAAGCGGACTTGGGTCGGAATTTGCCCGTCAATCGGCACGGCATCCTCAAGCTCCTTCGGGAGGAGGAAGTGGACGCTTGGCAAGCAACCCTGGCGGCTCGGCGGCAAGCAGGTTACCGCCTGGAGCTGCTTAGCCCCGGCGAAGTGGGATCCCTGCAGCCGGGTTTGCGCAGCGACCTGGCGGGGGCCCTCTACTCGCCCCAGGATCGCCAAGTCCAACCCAAGCTCCTCACTCAGGCCCTCTTGGAAGCAGCCCAGCGCAAGGGATCCCGCTTTTTCTTCCATCAGCCGGTTCAGAAGATGCAGCGCAGCCCGGATCCCCCCTTTCGCCTGCAGGCAATTGATACGCCCGCCCTCACCTTCTCGGCGGGGCACGTCATTCTGGCGGCAGGGCTGGGCAGCTCTCCTCTGGCCAAAGAGCTGGGGTTGCAGATGCCGTTGCAGGCCGTCAAGGGCCAGGCCCTGCGGGTCAAAGCGCCTAGGATCCCCCTGGGGCCGGTGGTCAGCGACGAGGATCTGCATCTGGTCCCCCTGGGCGATGGATCCCTGTGGGTGGGGGCAACCGTGGAGTTTCAGACCCCCCATCCCCAGCCGACGCTGCTGGCGCTGCAAGATCTGCTGGCCCGCGCCATCCGGCTCTGCCCGGCTTTGGCCGAAGCGACTTTGTTGGAGCACTGGGCCGGCCACCGCCCTCGACCGGTGGGGCAGCGCGCCCCCATCCTGGGGCCGGCTCCCGGCTATGTCAATCTTTTTGTTGCCACTGGCCACTACCGCAATGGAGTGTTGCTGGCCCCGATTAGCGCCGCCGTCCTGAGAGATTTGGTGCTGAAAGGGAAAACAGCCCTCTGCGATCTAAGCGCTTTTGCCCCAAGACCTAAACAGGGCTGAGCGGGCCTATCCCCTGAGGGAGGCGGACTTATGTCAGAATAGAAGGCTGCCCGGCTCAGGCCGGGCCAGCGTGTGACCTGTCGAGTCCTGCAAAGGAGAAGAGAGCCTTGCCGAAGTTCGCCCTAAAAGCCCTGTGGCTAGAAAACGACTTGGCTATTGCTGTGGATCAGGTGGTGGCCAAAAACCGCAGCCCCCTCACCCACTACTTTTTCTGGCCTCGGGATGACGCTTGGGAGCAGCTTAAAGCTGAGCTCGAGAGCAAAACTTGGATCAGCGAGGAAGATCGCATCACTCTGCTCAACCAAGCCACCGAACTCATCAACTACTGGCAAAACGGCGGACGCAACCGCCCCATCAGCGAAGCCCAGGCCCAGTTTCCCGACATCCTGATCGGCGGCAACTCCTAAGCCTCTCGGCCACAACCTGACCCCGGATCTGTCCCACCTTGCTGAGTCTCCCAGTTTTGGGCTAGATTGGCACTCAGGAGTTTAGAGTGCTAACTTTCTGTTGGCTGAGCCGATGGATTCTTCCACTCCGCCCGGCAGCACTCGGCACAGGTAGCCCAGTCGAAATTACGAGGATCGCGGATTTTATGGCAAAACGGATTCTGTTTAGAGAAGAGGCCCGCAAGGCGCTGGAGCAGGGCATCAATCAACTGGCGGATGCGATCAAGGTTACGGTTGGCCCCAAAGGGCGCAACGTGGTCTTGGAGAAGAAGTTTGGTGCCCCCCAGATCGTCAACGATGGGGTCACGATTGCCAAAGAAATCGAGTTGGCGGATCCCTTGGAGAACACCGGTGCCCAGTTGATGCGGGAAGTGGCCTCCAAGACCAACGATGTGGCCGGGGATGGTACCACCACTGCCACCATCTTGGCCCAGAGCATGGTGCGGGAAGGGCTGAAAAACATTTCAGCGGGTGCCAACCCTGTGGCCTTGCGGCGCGGCATTGAAAAGACCACCGCCTACTTAGTGGAGCAAATTGCCGCCCATGCCAAGCCTGTGGAAGGCCGCAAAACCATTGCGGAAGTAGCCACCATCTCTGCCGGCAATGACAGCGAGGTGGGGGAGATGATTGCCAAGGCCATGGATGCCGTGGGGCGAGAGGGGGTGATCACCGTCGAGGAATCCAAGTCCTTGGAGACGGAATTGGAAGTTGTAGAAGGGATGCAGTTCGACCGCGGCTACATTTCCCCCTATTTTGTTACCGACACCGAGCGGATGGTGGCCGAATACGAAAATGCCTATCTGCTCATCACCAGCAACAAGATCTCCAGCCTGCAAGATTTGCTGCCCATCCTGGAGCGGGTGGCCCGTGAAGGTCGGCCTCTTTTGGTCATCGCAGAAGATGTGGAGGGAGAAGCGCTGGCCACTCTGGTGGTCAACAAGCTGCGGGGGGTGCTCAACGCGGTGGCGGTCAAGGCTCCGGCTTTTGGGGATCGGCGCAAGGCCATGCTGGAAGACATTGCCATTCTCACCGGCGGGCAGCTCATCTCCGAGGATCTGGGCATCAAGTTGGAGAACGTCACCCTGAACATGATGGGGGTGGCCCGCAAGATCACCGTCACCAAAGATAAAACGACAATCGTCACCGATGGCAGCACCAAGGCGGCGGTGGAGAAGCGGGTGGCCCAAATTCGCAAGCAACTGGAAACCACCGATTCCGAGTACGACCGCGAGAAGCTGCAGGAGCGGATTGCCAAGTTGGCCGGTGGGGTGGCGGTGATCAAAGTGGGGGCTGCCACCGAAACAGAGCTCAAAGACCGCAAGCTGCGCATTGAGGATGCCCTGAATGCCACTCGAGCGGCGGTGGAAGAAGGGATCGTTCCCGGCGGTGGGGCGACGCTTTTGCATCTGGCCAAAGGGATCCCGGCTTTCAAGGCAACCTTGAAGTCGGAAGAGCAGGTGGGGGCAGAGATTGTCTACCGGGCTTTGCAGGCTCCGCTCTATCAGATTGCCCACAATGCCGGTCTGGAAGGGTCGGTGGTGGTGGAAAAAGTTCTGGAGAAGGAGATGCCTTTTGGCTTCGATGCCCTGACCGGAACCTATGTGGACATGTTTGCTCAGGGGATCGTGGATCCGGCCAAGGTGGTGCGCTCGGCGTTGCAAAACGCGGCTTCCATAGCCGGAATGTATCTCACGACCGAAGCGATTGTGGTGGAAAAACCTGAGCCCAAACCGGCAGCCCCGACGGCTGGCTCCGGGGGCATGGGTATGATGTAGCCCCTCAAACGTAAGCTCCGGCGCTGCTGGGACGGGCTTAGTCTTGGATGTACTCCGCGCCGGAGAGCAGGGCAGCTTCGGCCTTCTGAAACTCCCGTCCCAGGTAGGCCGCATGGCTGAGCTGAGAGACAACCCTCTCCTGCTCTTTTTCGAAGATCTGCACACACAGTTCTTTGGCCGTGCGTCCAACATACACCCGTTCAGGGGAGCGATTGACGGAGCCCCTGGCCGGGAGCACGGCTCCTGTTTCCGGATCGGTGGCCAGCCCCCGCTCGTTAATTACAGTGCGGTAGTACTTGGCGCAAATCAGGTTCTGCTCCCGATCCAGGTAGATGACAAAGTAACCCGCCGGATCCAGCTCCAAGGGCCGGCGGGAGAGATGGTCGTCAAGGCTGCGCATCTGCTCGCTCAGGGGCGTGGAGGAAGGAAGCATAGAACGGCTGACCCAAGACCGCAAGAGAGAAACGTAGCCGAGGCTACGTTTGCCTGCCTTCATTGTGACAGATGAAGCTGCTTTTTGGACAACCTCGGTTCTGGCGGATGGATCCTGTCTTGGGCTAGCGGGGGGCCACTCGATAAAATCGTGTGGTCGTCACCCACTGGTCGGAAGGGATCCCTTCGACGACAATGGCGCGGGCGATGGCACTGCCCAATTGGGATCCCCGCACCCGCACATCGGCAAAGGAGCCACTCTGCTCAAAAGAGGCGATCTCCTGGAAGTTCAGCGGACGGGGAGAGGCTACGGCCAACACCTGGGCTTGGCCGAAAGGTGGAGCGATGGTCAACCGGTAGCTGGCCCCCGGCGGTGGAAAGGTACGCACTTCTCCAGCCCGCAGAAACTCGTTCCCGCCGGAAAAGCGGTTGGGCAAAATCAGATGGGTGCGGCCATCGGCTTGGATGCTGAACAGATAGACGTAGGCATCGCGGTTGGTGCTCAGGGTAATGGCAATCGGTTCTCCAGGCCGGTAGATGGGGTTCGACCCGCGCCGATCCAGCTCCAAATTGACCTGCAAGTCAGAAGGAACGGGGTTGACGATGATGGAGCGGGTGCCAATCTCCAACTGAGCAGTGTCGGCCAGTTGCAGCCTTCGCAAGGGGGGGTAAATGCCCAAGGTTTGCGGAAAAACAGCGGTGGCCGGAGCTACAGACAACCCCAGAGCCAAGGGTAGGAAAAGCAGTTTGGCGTTCATTGTTCAACACCGGATCAAGGGTTATGTTCATCCTAGGAACGGGCCCAGGTGGAGCGGCTCAGGCTTTGCGCAATCTCCAATCTCCTGCCGCGGCAGTTTCTCCTACTGCAGATGGCATCACCGAGGGGAAAAAAACGCTGCAGCGGCGAGGGCACGGCTCCCTTCTCGGCATCTGGAGGAACGTAGCTGAGAGCGGCTAAGCTGCAAATAAGGGATCCCTTCCTCACGCCAGATTCCAAGTCAACCCCCAACCGGCTTATGGCTCACGACAGCTACCAAGAGGGCATCGCGGCGGTACAAGCGGGAGATTTCCAGTCGGCCATGCGGGCGTTTCGGCAAGCAGTTGCTGCCGACCCAACCCACACCGAAGCTCGGTACAAGCTGGCCTGGGTGCTGGGTATGAGCGGCTACCTGGATCCGGCCTTGGCAGAGCTGGAAGCCGTTTTGGCGGCAGATCCCAACCATGTGGCAGCCCATTACAATCGAGGGGCCCTCCTGTTGCAAAAGGCCCAACTGGAAGCAGATGAGGATGGCCAAATCGAGCTATCCGTTCTGCAGCAGGCGGAAGCAGCCTTTCAAGCGGTGATGCGCTTGGATCCCACCGATCAACGAGCCTTTGCTTTTCTCAATTTGGTCAGGCGGGCCATTCGCAACCACCAGCCGCCCACCCAGGTCTCTAGCGGCAGTGGCGGGTAAACCCCTGCACCAAGGCTTCAATCGGCGCAATGCTGGGATCCCCGAGTTCGGCCTCTGCTTCTTGAGAGACCTGTCGTACCACTTCTGGGGGCAACTGCAGCCTATCCACCAACTGCCGAAAGGCGTCCAGCTCTTCCAGATTCACCACGGGTTCTTCCGGGCTGCGGGCGCTGGCCGCAATCACCAGGTAGCCCAACTTGAGGATGAGACGCTTCTCGGCCTCATCGTTGACTTTGGACAGCACCTCTGCCAACGGGACTTGCTGCACCAAATACTGGCGGATCTCCTGCGCTAAGCTGGCCTGCTGGCCGGGATGCGAAGCAAAATGCCGCGAGAGTTGCTGGGCGATGAGCTCCACTTCCGCAACCTCCAGCGCGCCATCAGACCAGGCCATCGCGGTGACAGCTCGCAGCAGATTCATTTGCTTGGGGGTAATGCCGGGCGGGGATGGAGTGGGCATATATCCTCCTGGGGTGGCTCATCTGCCAGTTTAGAAGCGGATCCCAGACCATTTCGGTTAAGTTTGGTGTCTGCTCGATGGCTCTTTCCAACCCGATTCAGACACTCACTTCCTGCTTCACCCCGGCCCCTCTCCCCAAGAAAGAGGGAAG
Organism: Synechococcus sp. OH20; assembly: GCF_047502685.1. NCBI lineage: Bacteria > Bacillati > Cyanobacteriota > Cyanophyceae > Synechococcales > Synechococcaceae > Synechococcus > Synechococcus sp. OH20. The sequence goes on from NZ_JANSIQ010000054.1 coordinate 74,947, forward strand.
CGCTTGGGCGTCCTACCAGTCGCATGCTCTGTGTAGCCCAAGGCGCAGGGGCAACGCATCGGAGAATGAGTCTCTTGGCTCAATCAGCCTAGCCCGCGGAACTGCTCCCACTGAGCGGGGGTAAAGGTGCGCAGAGCCAAAGCATGGAGGCGGCCATCCTGTAAATAGGTTTTCAAGGCCTCATTCACCAGCCGATGCTGCTTGATCAGGGGCAGGCCCTGAAATTGCTCGGCCACTACAATGGCCTGAAAGTGGCTGCCATCGCCGACAGTGTCTTCCACCTGCACCCTTGCGCCGGGCAGGGCAGCCTGTAGCAACGCCTCGATTTCTCGTGGATCCATGCGCTGTTGTCCCCATGGTCTGTTCAAATGTGTGCCGGAGCTCAAGATCCCGTTTCGGATCTCAACCTGCTCATCCATCACCCTAGACGCTTCTGGGGCAAAACGGGATCCCTTCCTCTGCTCTGCAGGTGGGATGGCTCAGAACCAGAACCTCGGTGATGGGACCGCGTTTGTGGCCCTGGCAGTTGATGGCACGGCTGGCAACGATGGTTTGGATGGGGTAATCCCGGTACAGCTCCCGCACAAAGGGGCAATCGGAATTGGAGAGCAGCACCTGCACCCCTCGGTCGGCCAACTTCCCAAATACCTCTCGCAGGCGGATTTGTTCGGTTTCGCCAAACGCAAACCGGCTGTAGGCGGTGAAGCTGCTGCTGGCAGACAGCGGATGGTAAGGAGGATCCAGATAGACAAAATCTCCGGGTTCGGCCCGTTCCAGCACCTGCCAAAACGGCTGCACCGCGATCTCTACGCCCTGTAAAACTCGTGCCACGGCCCGCAGGTTCTCCGCGTCGCAAATGCGGGGATGACGGTAACGGCCCAGAGGGACATTAAACTCTCCCCGCGAGTTTTCCCGGTAGAGGCCGTTGAAACAGGTTTTGTTTAGGTAAATCAGCCGTGCCGCCCGTTGCACCGGATCCGCAAAACGAGTTGCGCGGATCGTGTAGTAGTGCTCCCGGCTGTGGTGGGCTTGGTGGTGGCTGAGCAGAGCAATGATCTCCTCCACCCGATCCCGCAGGCAGCAATATACATTCACCAGCTCAGGGTTGATATCCGACAACACAAAGCGCCGCGGGATCCCTTGGGCCAGATGAAAAAAGACCGCTCCACCCCCCAAAAAGGGCTCGTGATAGGTGTTCCAGTTGCGCGGGAAAAAGGGTTCGTATTGGCTGAGCAGTTGCCCTTTCCCCCCTGCCCATTTTAGGAAGGGACGCGCTCGAACGGCTGGTGCTGCCGGGGCGGGGTTTGGACTCCCGCGTTCTTCCCAACGCAAAGCCCCGCCTTTGCTCGGGCTGAGGCCGTGAACGGGCGGACAAGGGTAGGAAGGTATCTGGCCGTTCATTGGTGTTTACTTTTTTACCTTCTAAGTGCTCCGCGCTGCTAGCGCCCTCACCCCCGGCCCCTCTCCCGGAGGGAGTCAGCCCTCACCCCCGGCCCCTCTCCCGGAGGGAGAGGGGAGTTAGGGGTAGCGCTCCGCCTCGCCAGTGCGTTCGCGGCGGCTTTGCGTAGCAATAACGACGTAGAGAAACGTTTCATTGACTACAAAACCTGAGGTGTTGGGCAAATGATGCTGGGCGGGGGGTAACGGTTCTGGGAGCAGTATTCCCTCTCTGCAGCGAATGGGCTAGGACTGCATTTGGCTCATCGCCTCTAGGTCCAACACTTTGGCCACCTGTTCCGGGCTCATCAAGTTGCGCTCCAACAGGATTTGGCGGATGGGTTTGCCGGTTTCCAGGGAGAGCTTGGCTATCTCTGCCGCCTGCAAATAGCCAATGTAGGGGTTGAGGGCGGTCACCAGAGCGAGAGTTCCTTCCGCATAGCTGCGGCACCGCTCCGGGTAGGGGATGATGCCTTGAATGCAGCGCTCGGCGAAGACCCGCAGGCTGTTGTTCAAGATCTGCAGGCTGTGCAGAAGGTCGTAGGCGATGAGGGGCATCATCACGTTCAGCTCAAATTGCCCCGCCTGAGCACAGAGGGTGATGGCGGTGTCCAGCCCGATCACCTGGAAGCAGACCATGTTCAGCATCTCGGCCAGCACCGGGTTGTACTTGCCGGGCATGATGGAGGAGCCGGGCTGCACCGGCGGCAGTTGAATCTCCTTGAGGCCGGTCTTGGGGCCGGAATCCATCAGCCGCAGGTCATTGGCCAGTTTGATGCCGTCCTGGGCCAGGTTGCGCAGGGATCCCGACAGGTGCACAAAGGGGGCCATGCTCTGCATCGCTGCCATGGGATGGGGAGCCGGGGTGAGGGGCAACTGGGTGTAATCCGCCAGCCGCTGCACCACCTGTTGTCGGTACTGGGGGGGGGTGTTGAGGCCGGTGCCGACCGCGCTGCCCCCCAAACCTAAGCTGCACAGAGCCTGGCTGGCCTCCTCGATCCAGCGGCGGTGCTGGGCAAAGATGGCCGCATAGGCCCCAAAGCTGTCCCCCAGCCTTACAGGGACAGCATCCTGTAAATGGGTGCGACCGGCTTTGAGGATGCCGCGAAACTCTTGGGCCTTCTGCTCCAGTGCCGCCACCAGGTTGTCCAGTGTGACCAACAGATCCCGCCGCACCCGCGACAGGGCGGCCAGGCGGATGGCGGTGGGGATCACGTCGTTGGTGGACTGGCCGTAGTTGACGTGGTCGTTGGGGCTGACCCGCTCGTAGCGTCCCTTGGGCTCCCCCAGGATCTCCAAAGCCCGGTTGGCCAGCACCTCGTTCACATTCATGTGGTGAGAGGTGCCCGCCCCCGCCTGGTACACATCCACCACAAATTGATCCCGCAGAGATCCCTGGAGGATCTCGTCTGCTGCTTGGACAATCGCCTTGGCCACCTCTGCCGGAATGCAGCCCAGCTCGCCGTTGACTTCAGCCGCCGCCTTTTTGATCAGCACACAGGCTTCCACGTACTCCGGCAGAGGCCTGAGGCCGCTGATGGGAAAGTTCTCCAGGGCGCGGGCGGTTTGGATGCCGTAGTAAACCGATTGGGGCAGTTGTCGCTCCCCCATCGAGTCTCGTTCGCTGCGCACTTGCGGCGGAGTAGTCTCTGGAACCATGGCCGGATGATGTTTGGGGGCCGCCGCTTCAGCCGGCAGGCAGGGATCCCTTTTCCTGGAGGGCGGCCAACTGTTGGCCGATGCGCTCGTTGTTTTCCGCCAAAACCAGTACCATGGCCGCGCAGGCCAGATGGACTCCGGCCCGAAATTCCGCCGAAGACTTGTACTGGATCAGCGCCTCGCTATCCCCCTCCCGCGGGCTCAAGATGAGCTGAACCGACTTCTGGGCCAGGTCTTTTAGTTCCCGTTCCGTTAAACCCAGTTGCACCGCTTTTGCCCTCCCTGCTGGCCGACAAACAACCCTCGATCCCGTCCGGATCGCTGCTTTGGTTATCCTACCGCGGAACCTGACCGGATCCCAGGTGAGCGAGCCTTGACAACTCTTGACAGCTCTAGAAGGAGATAGAAAATGCCAGCTAGTATAGGTGCAGCATGCCTTGGCCGGCGGGCCGACAGCCGCTTGGAGAGTTCAAGTCTGTGGGTCGGCGCCGCCCAAAAGGTGTCTGCTTCTTTTGGCATTTGTCTTTGTCCTGCGTTCCGTTCAGAGAGGAAAACTTGTCCGTAGAGCGTCCACTTGACCGCTTTCCCCGCAAGCAGCGTGCAGAGCTGCCGGCCATCAACGAGCGCATCCGCTTCCCCAAAATCCGCCTCATCGATACCGACGGCACCCAGTTGGGGATCATGAGCCCGCGCGAAGCCCTGCGCCTGGCCGAAGAAAAAGACCTAGACCTGGTCTTGGTGAGCGACAAAGCGGATCCCCCCGTCTGCCGCATCATGGACTACGGCAAGTTCAAGTTTGAGAAGGAGAAAAAAGAGCGGGAGGCCCGCAAAAAACAACACACTGCCGAGATCAAGGAAGTGAAGTTTCGCTACAACATCGGCGAGCACGACTACCACGTGCGCCTGCGCAGCGCCCAACAGTTCCTGGGGGATGGAGACAAGGTGAAAGCCACGGTGATGTTTCGCGGTCGCGAGGCCCAGCACGCCGAGTTGGGGGAAGAACTGCTGCAGCGCTTGTTCAAAGACCTAGAAGGCGTAGCGGAAATGCAGCAGCCTCCCCAAAAGGAAGGGCGCAACATCACGATGATCCTCTCCCCGAAAAAATCCACCTGAGGAGGGATCCCGCCATGCCTCTTGCTGTTGGGGATCCCGCGCCGGAGTTCACCTTGCCCGATGCCGAGGGCAACTTGATCAGCTTGAGCCAGTTGCGGGGCTGGCGGGTGGTGCTCTATTTTTACCCGCGGGACAACACCCCCGGCTGCACCCAAGAAGCCTGTGGCTTTCGGGATGCCTACGCCGAGTATCAGGCCCAGGGGATCCACATCTTGGGGGTGAGCGCCGACGATGCCCGTTCCCACCAAAAATTTGCCCAGAAGCTGCAACTGCCTTTTCCGCTGTTGGTGGACGAGGGGGCTAAGGTGGCCACTGCCTACGGCGTCTATGGCCCGAAAAAGTTCATGGGCAAAGTCTATAACGGCATCCACCGCACCACCTTTGTCATCGATCCGGAGGGGAAGATCGAGGCCGTCATCACCAAGGTCAAAGTGGAGACCCACGCGGCGGAGCTGCTCCAGCAGTTGACCGGCTCCTAGTCTCTCCGTTGGTGGGTGCAGGGGGAGCAGCCCTGTCGGCAAAGGTGCCGAGATTAGGACAAGAAGAGAGCGGGCAGGGGATATAACGATACAAAGTGCCGGTATGGATTCCCCTGGCGCCGTGTCCCGACGCAGCCGTACCACCAAGTCCATTCACGACAGCTACCAAGTTTTGGGTTTGGCTGGCCAAGGTCAGTATGGGCGCGTGTTTTGCGCCCGGCCCCGCCAAGGGGGGGAGCTGGTGGCCCTCAAGGAGCTGCCGGCGGAGCGTTTCCCCACCCCCAACCTGCTGCGGGAGCTGCGCTACTTGCTGACGTTGAACCATCCCAATATCACCCGCTGCTACGCCCTCGAACATGCCCGCGAGGGGCGGTATTTGGTGTTGGAGTACTGCGAGGGGGGCACCCTGCGGGAGCTGATCGACCAGGTGGAGCGGGGGCTGTGGCTGCCGGTCAAGCAGGTTTTGGGCTTTGTGGATCAGATCTTGGCCGGGCTGGATCATGCCCATCGCCAGGGGGTGATCCACTGCGATGTGAAGCCGGAGAACATTTTGCTCAAGCCCACACCCCAGGGCTGGCAACTGAAGCTGACGGACTTTGGCATCGCCCGCCACCCCCAACCTGCCCCCGGCGAGATCGCCGCCACCGGCTCGCCGGCCTACATGGCGCCAGAGCGGTTCTACGGCCAGTTTGGCCCCGCTTCTGACCTCTACGCGGTGGGGATCATCCTCCTGGAGCTGTTGACGGGTCAGCGGCCCTTTTCCGGCTCCCCCAGCCAGTTGATGCACGCCCACCTTAACCAGCCGTTTGTCTGCCCAGAAGGGATCCCGGCCCCGCTGCAGGAACTGCTGGAGATCACGTTGCGCAAGTTGCCCTTGCGGCGGTTTCGCACGGCGGCGCAGATGCGCTCAGCTCTGGCGGTGTTTGCTCAGGAGTGGCAGGAGCCGGCCAGTTGTTGGGTTGGCCCGCACCTGTCCAGGCGATCCCCCCCCGGCCTGCAGGTCTGGGATCTGCCGGATCCGGGTTTTGTGGGCGGTGGCGGGATGGAGTCCCCGCCTGAGCAAAAGTTCTACATCTGCGAGGATCCCAGTGGCTGCCGTTCCCCGCTGCTGTTGCGAGTGACCTCCCAGAAGCTGGAGTGGCTGGAGCTGCAGACCCTTGCCTCAGGAGCGCCGCCTCTGGCCTGTTTCTCCTTGGCCGAACCGTTGCGGCAAGTGCTGCCTTTGCCGAGCTTCCCGGAGGCTTTGGCTTTTTCCAAAAGCAGCCTTTTGCACCTGAGTCCCGCGCGCATCCGTACCCTGCTGAGTTTTGCGGAGGATTGGCAGGCCACCTGGCTGGCAAAGCGGCAGGAGTTGGTCTGGGCCACCGCCCAAGAGCTGGGGGCTGTGCAGTGGCAGCCGACCGGGCCCCAGCCTTTCCCCGATTCCCATCGCTACTTTCGTTGGCCTGGCCCGCAGCCGGCTGGGACGGGATCCCTGCCCCGCTTGCTGGCCCTCTCGGATTATCTGGTTTTGCTGACTGGTGCGGGGCGGCAGTGGGTGCAGATGAGCCTTGTGCCTTATCCCACCGGCTTGCCTTTGCAGCCGGGATCCCAGCCGCTGCGCTATCGCCTACCCCTGGATCCCCAAGGGATGGCGGTCAGCCTGGGGGAACGGCTGCTCTTTGCGGCCCAGCAGGGTTGCTGCCCCTACCTCGACTCGGTACAGGTGAATCCGCTGCGGGTGCGCCGCTGGTTTTTGAGAGGGTGGCCTGTCCAGATGGTCCAAGCCCCTTGGGGTCTGCTGCTGCTGTGTCGGGAGGGAGAAGAGTTCTCGTCCCTCTGGCTGTACGGCGAAGGGGGGGATCCCTTGGCCCAGGTGGCCGTGCCCGTCGGATCTGAAGTGTTGCAGGTGGGGCAAAAGGGGCTGGTCTGGCTGCAGGTGCTGACAGCCGGGCAGTCACAGCGCTTCCAGCTTTGGCAATTGGATCTCAACCAGTTGCCTGTGGATGGCCATACTGCCGAGGTGATCCCCTTGGAGTGAACGACTCCCGACACTCATCTTCGTTGAGTAAACACAATTCACCAATACAGTGCCGGGCTTCCCGCCGATTAAGCTAAAGACAGGACAGCCAACCCGGCACAAGGAAAATTCTTAAAAAAATTCTTGAGGTCGTCTTTTAAATCGTATTTTGGCCTCGGCCTGCCCAACTCCCGACGGTAGTGAGTTTTGTATTGCGCTGATCGTGTTGATGTTGTTGTGGAGGACGTCTTGCCATGGGTCAACATCTGCCAGAACCCTCTGCCCTGGGGGAGGATCCCAGCTTGTTGGTGGAGCGGCTGCGACGCAAAGAGGGCCGTTGGCTGGATTGGGCCAAGGCCTGCCAAAGCTTGCAGCAACAGAAAATGACTCCCCAGGCCATCTTTGAGGCGACTGGGCTTGAGCCCGCCCAGCAAAATCAGATCCTCGTCGCCGCCCAGGTTTACGAGGGGATGGCCAAAGCCGGCGCCAGCCCGGCGGTTCTGGAGCATTTTGCCCACCGAGGCAGCGATATCCTCTACGAGCTGCGCATCCTCTCGCCACAGGATCGGGTTCGGGTGGCGGAATTCGTCCTCAACCGCCATTTGAATGTCGATGAAGCTCATGAGATCGCCCGTGCCGTGAAAAATTACGCCCAACTGCAACGGCTTCCGGACGGGTTTACGGATCACCCCGGCGATGCGGTGGCCTATCAAGCCTGGAGAACGGCCCAGCAAACCCGCGATCTGCAGGAGCGCACTCGGGCTATCGGTCGAGCGTTTCGGTATGTCCATAGCGATACAGCCCGCCAGCAGGTGGAGCAGCTCCTATCCACGGTTGCTGCCAGCTCCCGACCCCAACGCAGCGTTTTGCCCAAGCTGTCTGTGTTTCGCCTGGAAGAAGATCTGCCGCGCCTGCTGCCGGTGGCCGGATCCCTGCCCCTGGCGACCGACATCTGGGAACAGATCCCTGCCGGCGAGCCCCAAGGGCCTTTTGGCTGGGTCACCAGCCCGGCGGAGCAGACTTGGATGGCCTTGCCCGCTTGGCCGGTGATGCAAAAGGCCGGGGATCCGGTCGTCCTACCAGTAGAAAACGGGCTGCTGGGATCCCTGTTGGGCTTGCCGGTGGCCCCTGAGGAAGAACGGGATCCGGTCTTGCTGGTGGTGGATCGCGCTGTTCGGGTTTGGGAAGGAACGGCGGGATTTTTCCTGCTGGATCGGGCTGGACTGGTGGCAGTGGAGTGGATTGAGGATTCACCCTCCTCTCCCCTGTTGGGCCAGGTGCTGCTGGCCGTGCGCCCACCGCGGGTTTTCGATGAGGAGCTGGCTCAGGATCCCTGGCAGTTGGAAGAATAGGCCATCGCAGTGGCCTAGTTGAGCAGAGCCAAGTTATCCCGATGCACAGCGGTATCGACCCCCTCGTAGCCCAGAATGTGAGGGATCTCGGCAGTTTTTTTGCCCTTGATCTGCCGCAGTTCTGCGGCGCTGTAGTTCACCAGACCCCGTGCCACCTCCTGACCGCTGGGATCGCACAGGCGCACGGCGGCCCCCGCCTCAAATTCCCCAGAAACGGCCGTGATCCCTGCCGGCAGCAGCGAACGTCCTTGCTGGCACACCGCCCGTACCGCCCCCTCATCCAAAGTCAAAGATCCCTCGGGGATGAGGCCATAGGCAATCCATCGCTTGCGGGCGCTGGCGGGCTGGGGAGCCGGATCAAAGCGGGTGCCGATGGCCTCGCCGGCCAGAATGGCCGGGATCTGCTCAGGCCGTTTGCCGTTGGTGATCACCACCGTGACGCCTGCGGCTGTAGCAATTTGAGCAGCGGTTAGCTTGGTGGCCATGCCGCCGGTGCCCCAGCCGCTTTTTCCCTGGGCTTCGGCCTTCACCTGGAGAGGGATCCCGGGCAACACCCGCTCGATGGGCTCAGCAGACGGATCCCGGTTGGGGTCAGCCGAATAGAGCTTGTCCACATCGGTGAGCAAGATGAGCCACTTGGCCTGCACCATGCTGGCCACCAACGCCGAAAGCGAGTCGTTGTCGCCGAATTTCAGCTCCTCCACTGCCACGGTGTCGTTTTCGTTGACGATGGGGATAACCCCCATCTGCAGCAGTTGGGCAAACGTGCGATTGGCGTTCACGTAGCGGCTGCGCTCCACCAGATCGCCGCGGGTGAGCAAAACTTGGGCAATCGGCTGGTTGAGAGCCGAGAAGAGGTCATCGTAAAGGCGGATCAGCCGTCCCTGCCCCACCGCAGCCACCGCCTGCTTTTCGGCAATGGCCGTCGGTCGTTGCCGCCAGCCCAGGCGAGCACAACCTACCCCCACCGCTCCGGAGGAGACCAAGATCACCGCGTACCCCTGCCTGCGCAAGTGGGTTAGTACCTCCACCAGCGGCCCCAGCACCGAAAGGCGCAACAGGCCGGTTTGCGTGTCCGTCAGGCTGGAGGTGCCGATCTTCACCACCACCGTCACGTCTGTTGTTGCCATCCCCCTCCTCAACCCATCCCTATCTCACCATAGCGGAGGGCCATCGCTTGCCCTCAGAGTCACCACAGGCGAGAATAAAAACAGTCGAGAAAGCCATCCTCAAGCTCATCTTTCTGTCTGCCTGTGAATCCTGTTCGCACCCTCGCCGCCACCAAAGCGACCTTTTTCAGCGCCTACCCTCGCCCGATCAACGCCGTCTATCGGCGGGTGGTGGAAGAGTTGCTGGTGGAGCTGCATCTGACCACTGTCAACAGTGCCTTCACCTACGACCCGTTTTTTGCTTTGGGGCTGGTCACCCTCTACGAGGGGCTGATGGAAGCTTACCACCCCCCTGAACAGCGAGAGGCCATTTTCAACGCCCTCTGTAAGGCTCTCCACCTCAAGCCGGAGGTGTTGCGCAAGAATGCCGGCGATCTGCTCGAGTTGATGCGCAGCGGGGATCCACGCCAAAGACTGGATCTCCTTTGTCTCAAACCGGGGGCGGAAGATGTGGGCGGGTTGAAAGCCATTTTGGAGCGCATGACCCAGCCTCCCTATGCCTACAGCCGGGTTTTGGCGGTTGGCCTTTACACAGCCTATGAAGTTGTAGCCAAGTCCCTTTTCAAAGAACCGGAAGAGCGCACCCGTCGCTTTTTGGAGGATGTGGTGGGCAAGCTGCCCTTCTCGGCAGAGCGGGTGAAAAAAGATCTGGAGCTCTACCGCAGCAGCTTGGATCGCATGAAGCAGGCGCGGGCCATTGTCGAAGAAATGGTGAAAGCCGCCCGACGCCAGCAGGAACGTCGCCAATCGACCGCCTCTTTGCCCGAGACTTCCGTTGCCGATCCCAAAGAACCCAGCAGCTAAGCCAAGTAGCCAGCCCAGGCTTCCACTACCTCGGGGGAACCGTACCAGCGCCGCCCACCTCGACCCGAATGGTAACAGTTGGGCAGGGTTAGGTTGACAGCCCCCTGTAAGTGGGCAGCCTGGATGGGGGTAATGCCGTCGCCCCACAGCTCTCCTTGGCCGGCGGTGAGCCAATAGCTGTTGTAGGCCAGCCAAGCCAGATAATGCTCTTGCCGCCACAGGGATCCCAGCTTCAACCTCTGCCCTTGGATGGCCTTGCCCGCCACACACACGTATTTGATCTGCGGCCAAAAGGCCCCCGGATAGTGGGTGTTGACAAAGTCCAAATTGCGCCTTGTCCAGCGCTCGCGGCTGGTGTGAGGGGATCCGAGGCTGATCAAGGTCGAGACGTGCTCCCGCCCCTGCCACACCTGTCCCCCATAGGGCACGGATCCCAGGTAGATGCGGGCAATCCAGCCGCCGGCGGAGTGGGCCACCAGGTTAACCCGCTCAACCCCAAACTCGGCCTGGGTGCGCCGAATGGTGGCCTGCAGAGCCCGTAAGATGGGCGTGACGGGCCTTCCCCCCAGTGTGGGAAACCAACTGCGCACCTGCAACGGCACCACCCGCGCCGCATAGCCGCGGGCCTCCAGCGCTTGGCGCAAAGGCTCGTATTCCGCCGCGCCCGCCAGATAACCGGGCAGGATCACCAGGGGAGCCATGGGCTAGCGGGGATACCAAAACATGCCTTTGATCCCCTCGGGGTCGGGGGTAAAGCCCAGCCGTTCGTAAAAGCTGACCACCCCCTGATCGGCAAAAAGGGTGATGTTGCTGATGTCTTGGGCGCGCAGCTCGTGGATTACCTTTTCCATCAGCCGCCTGCCCAGACCCCTGCCCTGGAAATCGGGATGCACCACCACATCCCAGATGGTGGCATTGAAGGCATGGTCAGATGTCGCGCGGGCAAAGCCGATGAGGCGACGATAGCTGCCCCGCTGCAGCCACATCGACACCACCAAGAAGCTGTGCTGCAGGGCTTTTTTCACTTTGTGCATGGGGCGACGCGACCAACCCACTGCATCGCAGAGTTCCTCCAGCTCGTACAGATCCAAGTTGGGATCCAAGCTGAAGAGGATAGTCTCCCCTCGGACCACTACTGTTTCCTGGCGACGGTCGGCCTTGGCTGTTTGCGCCGGCTCTTTGGTTGTAGCAGCCCCTGTTGACCCGAACAGGCCCTTCCAAAAGCTCATGTGAATCGCTGCGGAGTGAAAGCCCACCGCTGGGTTTGGGTGAGCGTGTCCCCAGTATAGCCAGGAAGGATCGGCAGCGAAAATGGCCGATCTGCCTAGGTGCTTCCGCGCAGGTTTGGGACGAGCCTTTGTTGGAGACTGAGAATGGAAAGTCTGGGCAAACCTATGGCTCCTCCCGGCACTGGCACCCTCGTCAATGCCCTGGCCATCCTGGTGGGCAGCGGCCTCGGCTGGGGCATGGGCAGCCGCCTGCCCGAACGCATGAGCCAAACCCTCTTGCAAGCGATGGGAGCCCTGGTGTTGGTCTTGGGGATCCAAATGGCTCTGACCCTCAGCAGTGCCGCCCAAACGCTAACGGTTTTGGTGGCCCTGGTGTCAGGAGCGGTGCTGGGGGAGTGGATCGACATCGAGGCCGCCTTCGAGCGGGTTGGCCAGGCCCTGGAGAAGCAGGTAAGCCGCCGGCTGGGTCCCAGCCCCATTACCCGCGCCTTTGTTGCCGCCAGCATTCTGTTTGTGGTCGGCCCCATGACGTTGCTGGGATCCATCCGGGATGGCTTAGGGGATCCCTCGCTGTTGTTGGTGAAAGCGGCGTTGGATGGGATCGCCACCCTCGCCTTCGCCGCCAGCCTGGGCTGGGGCACCCTATTTTCGGCGCTGCCGGTGCTCTTGGTGCAGGGGGGAGTGGCCTTGTTGGCGCGGCAGTTGCAGCCGCTGTTGCGCCCAGACCTGATGGCGGCCCTAGAGGCCACCGGTGGGATCCTGATCTTGAGCATTGGCCTGAACCTGCTCGGCCTGGCCCGCCTGCGGGTGGCCAACCTGCTACCGGCTCTGTTGATCGTGGAGCTGCTGGTGGGGTTTTTCCCCGTTTGGGATCTCCGTTTCTAGTTTTCCCGGTCGGCGCTATTCCTACGTAACGCTGTCGCGAACGCGCCGCCATAACTCCCCTCTCCCTCAGGGAGAGGGGCTGGGGGTGAGGGCTGCCTCAGGGAGAGGGGTTGGGGGTGAGGGCAGCGGCGCGGAGCGCTTGAGCTGGCGGCAAAGTGTCTTCATCCGTATTTGGCCGAGCTGAGCAGTGTGACCTGCTGGATCGGCACAGCCGTGCAAGCGTTGCCGGACAGTTGCGGGCACCTACGCCGATTGCAGGCGCAGGTGCTGCACCAGAGCTTGTAATCCCAACAGATAGCTTTGCGCCCCAAAACCGCTGATTTGCCCAACCGCTACGGCGGCAATGTAGGAGTGCTGCCGGAAGGACTCGCGGCGGTGGATGTTGCTCAGGTGAACTTCCACGGTGGGCAGTCCCACGGCGGCAATGGCATCTCGGAGGGCAATGCTGGTGTGGGTGTAGGCGCCGGGGTTGATCAAAATACCGGCATGGCGCTGGCGCGCGTGGTGAATGGCATCGATGAGCACCCCTTCATGGTTGGACTGCAGAATTTCCAATCTTGCCCCCAGCCTTTCTGCCTGCTGATGCAGAGCCTGATCGAGCTGCTCCAAGGATACCGAGCCGTAAATGCCCACCTCGCGCACTCCCAGCAGGTTGAGGTTGGGGCCGTGCAACACCAGCAGGCTCAGGGTCTCGCCGCCGGTGGCAATGGCAGTCGGATTAACGACGACGATGGGATCCATTTTCTACCGGAATGGGTGCCGGTTGGGGCTGAGGATGGCCTAGCAGGGTATCGATCACCCGTTCTACCCATTCGCGGAGCTTTTCCAGGACTTTTTCTACCCAATCCATCCGACCTGCCTCTTGCGGTTTTACCAAGGTAGCCTACTCATTGGACTTCTATGATAGCGTTTCTTGCCGAGGGGTGCAGGGTTAGCCTTTTTCCCAACAGGGATCCCTCGCCTCAGCCAGACCAGTTCTTCAGCATCTGGCTGAGGGTTCTGCAGATGATCCGCAGAGTCATGGATCGCAGCAGGATCCCCATCTGCAGGTCTGTTCCTGGCAGCTCAAACCGCTCCACCTGGCCGGCCACCGTCAACGTTAGGGTGGACTCCCGTTGCAAGAACAGGGCACCGTCGGGGTTGAGCTGCCGCTTCAGGGTTTGCAGCTCTTTATCGGAGGGATCCCGCAGCACCACCAAGTCGCTGCCTTCGTAGGCCAAGCCCTCCCGCTCCAGGGTCTCTTCGTCGGCTTCTGCCAACAGCAGATCCAGGTGGGGATGGCGCAGCAGGGTTTTCGCCTGGCGAAAGAGGCTGCCGTTCAGGGGCCTAAAGCTGTGGTTCAGCAGCACGCCCTCCCGACAGACGCATCCTACCCATCTGCCGGGACGGTGGGACAGAATGTGCTCCACCAGGGTGTGCGCCTCGGCCAAGGTAAGGCGGTTGAAGGTCAAAATTGGGATGCGGGCCGTCTTGGGGAACAGGTGGTCGAGGATCGCCCCTGGCACATCCACGCCCGTGCCCATCGCCGGCTTTTGGTGCATGAGCACACCCGGTGCGGCATTGATCTCGATAATGCCCAGGGATCCCTCTTTCCAGGAGCGCTCTAGGCTGGTGGCGATGACATCGATGCCCAAGCACACCAGCGAGAACTGCTGGGCAATGGTTTGGGCCAAAACCACGTTGTCGGGATGGACGGTGGCCGTGACATCGCGGCTCACCCCCCCCGCCGAAAGATTGGACACCTTGCGCAGGTAGACCGTCCGCCCCGGTTCCAGCACGCTGTCCGCCGTCAGGCCCTGCTCCGCCAGAAAGCGCTCCATCGCCTCGTCCCACTGGATCGGCCCCAGCGGAGAGGTGGGGGTATCCCAGCGGGCGGGATCCCGGTTGGCCTGCTCGATCAGTTGCCCAATGCTGCTGTGGCCATCGCCGGTTACCGAGGCCGGGCGTCGTTCTGTGGCCGCCACAAAGCGCCCGCCCACACACAACAGGCGAAAATCGCTGCCCTGCAGATGCTTTTCCAGGATCAGCCGGATCGGCTGCTCAGGGGGAATGGCTGCCACCGCTGCCCTGTAGGCAAAGGCCAATTCTTCTGGGGTTTGAATGCCTGCTGTCACCCCGATCCCCTTGTGGCCGGCCACCGGCTTGAGCACCACCGGATAGCCGATTTCCTGCGCCAATGACAAAGCCTCTGCCAAAGAAGTAACCACTTCCCCCTGGGGCACGGGGAACCCTTGCGCCGCCAGAAAGGCCTTGCAATCGTCTTTGCGGGTGGTGAAGTCAGAGTCGAGATGGCTGTCGCAGTGAAAGGTGGTGGCCACCCCTCGCACTTGGTTGCGCCCATAGCCATACTGCATGACCCCTTCATCCCACAGGTAGCAGGCAGGGATCCCGCGTTCGTGCGCAGCCCGCAAGAGGGCATAGACCGTCGGCCCGCCGTACACCGAGTCGCGAAACAGTTGCTGCAGGCGACGCATCTCCCCCTCAACGTCGAAGGGCTCCCCCTGGGCGATGGCCTCCAGCCAATCCCAGGCAAAATAGACCGCAGCACGAGTGGTACGCCCGTGCAAGGTCTGCACCGCAATGCGCACGTACTCTGGAAACGGGTGACAGCTCCACCGCTGCAAGTGCAGATCCATCTGCAGCCGGTTCACCTCCGCCACCAGCCGAGCAAACAAATGGGCATAGGAAGGATAGGATCCCTCCTGCAAGGAGGGAAAATAGGAGCAGACCTTGGACAGGTAGGCCTCAATAGGCAGCGGCTGGGGGCACTGGGTGAGGGCAAAGTCGAAGGTGAAAGCGGCTGTATCCAGGTAGGGGTTGGGGCCGAGATAATGCTTCAGGTTGAAAATGTCGAAAGCATCCGACTCGCGCGCGTTGATGCGGGGCACGCCCGCCGCCTCCTGCAAAACCATAGCCGGCCTCAAGGGAAAAAGAACACCAGCCTCAGCTCCGGGAAAACCTGACCCTCCCGGCCTAGGCCGCTTCCATTATTCCCGATCCAACCCCCCTCCCCGCAGCACAAGGGATCCCGTGCAGCCTTTCGTCATGCCGCTCCCCAACCCCCCTCTCCCAGAGGGAGAGGGGCTGGGGGTGAGGGAAGCGGCTTGGATTGACACTCCCTCCGACTGAAGTCGGGGGATTCTTACGCAGTCCACAAACGGACTCGCAAAGGCGTTGTCAAGACGCCCCTAGACAGTCACTTGAGGCAAAACCTCAAGATTCTGCTTACTTTTCGTTCCTTCTCGTTCCCCAATGCACGGATCGGGTTTTTCACCGTAGTAGGTGCTTGGGAACGATAAGTTGACGAGCATTATTATTAGTAGTAGAGCAACTAAACTTGCCTACGGGCTTCTCGTCCCCGCGCTAAAGTGCGGGGCTACCAAGCTGTCCTGATGTGTCTTCATTGGGTTTGAGATATAGCTTTTTCCGAACTTTATGGGAGCTCTGTAGCCAAGCGGGAGCCTTACCTACGCAAGAGATCGATCCACATGACTGCAGCAGATAACGCCGGAAGAAGCTGCAGGTAACCGCCCGCCAGCCCTTAAATCCCCTCCCCTTTGCTTGTGGCAGCGCAGAGGGGTAGGGAGGTGTCTCAGACTTATTCGGAATTAGCAACGACCAACCTGCCCATCCGACTAATGAAGGGCGCTCAGGAGCACAACATCCGCAACCAACAGCGCCCCGGCAAAGGCCAGCAGGCTGCGCACGATCTGGCGCTCTTGCTTAGAACGATGGGATCCACCGATGCGGAGCCATTTCAGAGAGGGGGAAAGGCGATACAGCATAGGAAAGCCAGCAGAAGCCTAAAGCCATCATGCCCTATTCTGTGAGCCAGGCGGTTCCCCACGCTGGGGGGGAGAAACGGCTGGCCCTGGGGTGCAATTCCCTCTAGAGTGAGGGTTAGTCCTTTGCCCCTGTCTATGACCCCTCCTCTCGC
This sequence comes from Synechococcus sp. OH20, assembly GCF_047502685.1. Taxonomy (NCBI): domain Bacteria; kingdom Bacillati; phylum Cyanobacteriota; class Cyanophyceae; order Synechococcales; family Synechococcaceae; genus Synechococcus; species Synechococcus sp. OH20. The sequence goes on from NZ_JANSIQ010000054.1 coordinate 91,010, forward strand.
CCAAGCCGAAACGGTTTTGCACAGTTGCTGGGATCACTGGCAATCTCTGGCCAGGCGTCAGGATGTGCAGCCGGAGTTGAGAGCTTTATCAGCTTTGCGCAAGCGCCTCACCGCCCGCCTGTTTGCCATTGCGGTGTTCGGGCTGGTCAACCGCGGCAAGTCAGCCGTTCTGAATGCCCTGATCGGCGAGGCGCGGCTGGAGGTAGGGCCCCTGAATGGGGTCACCCAACGGCCCCAATCTCTGCTGTGGCAACCGGATCCGGAGATCCCTTGGCGGGTGAGGCTGGTGGATACTCCGGGTTTGAACGAAGTAGAAGGCGCAGCCCGCGAACAGTTGGCCTGGGACGTGGCCCGCTCGGCAGATTTGATCTTGTTTGTCATCGCCACCGACCTAACCCAGTTGGAATACCAAGCCCTGTTGGAGCTGCGCACCCTGCACAAGCCCATCCTGCTGGTGTTGAACAAGTGCGATCTCTATTCAGAAGCCGAATTGCAGGCGATTCGCGCCCAGATCAGCCGCCACCTGGGCTGGGTGTTGCCGCAGGAGATCCTGACCGTCGCCGCTTGCCCAAAACCTCTGAAAGTGCGCACCCACTGGCCGGATGGCCGCATCACCCTGGAGTGGGAACGGCCCGCACCCCAAATTGAGACTCTGCGGGGGCGCATTGTGGAGATTTTGCAAACGGAGGGGGGCTCCCTCCTGGCCTTGAACGTCTTGAGGCGGCTGGATTGGGTTCAGGCCCAGATTCTGGAAAAACAATGGCAGCATCACGCCCGCTTTGTAGAGCAATGGGGCAAGGTTGTTGCCCTCGGCAAGGGGATCGCGGTGGGCCTGGCGCCGCTGGGGTGGGATTTGCTGCTGGCCCCGCTGCTGGATGGCCTGTGGCTGTTGGGCTTGGGGGTACGCTTGCATCTGCCCTGGGAAGCCCTATGGAAGGCGCTGGTCTCTTTTCGCGAAGGGCTGGGGCGACCGCTGCTGCTCAATGGGGCGCTGCTGCTGTGCGCCGAAGGGATGAGCTCCTGGCTGTGGGGAGACTGGGGCAACGGCCTTTTGCCGGGTTTGGTGGCGGGGGCAAGTTTATACCGCCTGGGATCCCTGGCGCCGCAGGCGCTCAGCCGGTTTGCGGCCCAAGCCTTCGGTCTAGGGGCAGGTCTTCATGCCCTGCTCGGACGGGAAAAGCCGGCTACGACAGACGGCGCACCGCCTTTGCCCAGTTCTCTCGCCTAGTTCTGCACCATTTCAGCAGCGTGGTAGGAGCTGCGCACCAATGGCCCGGAGCGCACCTGGCGAAACCCCATCTCACGGGCGATCTGGCCCAGCTCGGCAAACTCCTCCGGCGTCCAGTAGCGCTCCACAGGGCGGTGGGCCAAGGAAGGCTGCAAATATTGCCCCAGGGTGAGCCGGTCGCACCCCACCGCCAGCAGATCCCGGAAGGTTTCCAGCACTTCTGCGCGGGTTTCCCCATGCCCCAGCATCAGGCCGGACTTGGTGGGCAGGCCGGGATCCAGCTCCTTCACCGTTCGCAAAACCCGCAAGGATAGGTCGTAGCCGGAGCTGCGCCGCACCGCCTGCGACAGCCGCCGCACGGTTTCGATGTTGTGGTTGTAGCAGACGGGCTGAGCGGCCACCACACGGGCAATGCAGTCGCGATCGCCGCGAAAGTCGGGGGTGAGCACCTCGATCTGGATCCCAGGGCAGCGCCGCCGGATCGCCTGCATCACCTCCACGAAGCGACCGGATCCCTGGTCGGGCAGGTCGTCGCGGGCTACCGAGGTGAGCACCACATAGCGGAGACCCAGCAGCTCAACCGCCTCGGCCACCTTTTCCGGCTCTGCGGGATCCAACGGTGCAGGCCGCCCACCGGTCACCTGACAAAACGAACAGGCGCGGGTGCAGATCCCGCCCATGAGCAGAAAGGTGGCGGTCTTTTGGCTGTAGCACTCCGCCCGATTGGGACAGCGCCCCTCTTCGCAGATGGTGTGCAGGCCCCGCTGCTTGACCACCTGCTGCACCGCCGAGATATCGCTGGCCTTGCCGATGGAACGCTTGACCCAACTGGGAAGAGGGCTGACAGACATGAGAAAACCGTTGACTGGGGCTAAGTACCTGGAGAAAGCGTCCCTCTCCAACCCAAGGAGAGGGAGACAGCGTCTATTTTGACATGGACGCCTTCTCTGGCAACTGCCTCTGCCCAAAGCGGGTCAGGCTACCTGAGGGGCGGTCAGCATCTGGTTGACGATGCGCTGCACAATCTGAAAGCCGGTCACCGCCTGCCAACCCAAGATCGCCAAAATCACCGCGTTAAGCATCAGGTGAACATTGCGGGCCCAAACCTTCTGGCCATCCTTCATCAGCGGCGCCAAAGCCGCCGAGCTGGCCACCAAGGCGACAATGCCCAAGCCGGCCAGCAGGTGAGGCCCGACAAACAGCTTGCCGTTGTTGAGGTAGGTGACCCCCATGCCGCCCAGGGCTCCGAACACCATGAACACCAGAAACAGGGATCCGGCCAGGAAGTGCCGCTGAGCAAACTTCCCTTTGATCAGCTCCTTGCGTTCTTCTGCCGAGGCGGTGCGCACCCGCCGCGCCTGTAGCCCCAGGTAGAGGGCATACAGAGCCAGGGCAAAGGCCAAAATCATCAGCACAGGGTGAAAAAAAGGCAGTGCCAATTCCAACCAGCGGGGAAGTTGAAGGCTGCTCATAGGGATCGCGCAACGAAGAGGAAGCTGCTTCTAAATTAACATAAATTTAAATTAACCGAAAGCCAATTCCCTTGCTGCTGCAACGAGGGCGCGCATGGGCTCCAGCAGTTGGGGCGCCATCTGGGTGAGGTCTTGATACAGGCAAATTTGCTGTTGGCAGCGGGCTAGGTTATGGGCTTTGCGACTTGGGTACCGCTGCGGATCCCAATTCCAGTAGCAGTCCTCGAACCAATCCTGCAGAAAGCGGATCCCCAATTCCAGGGTAATCAGTTGGATCCCTTGGATGATGAGTTCTGGTTGTAGGGTGTGCAGGTTGCCGGTTTGGGCATAGCCCCGCAACCCCGCCAGGATCGCCTTGGGCTGAAAGGTATTGCCTCGTTTACCCCAGGAGCGCAAAGCATCTCCCAGTTCAACGTAGAGGTTGTGATACATAAAGGTGTCCAGATCCACCAGACCCACAAATCGCCCCTGCTCGTCGAACAAAAAGTTGTTGAACTTGAGATCGCCATGGATGATCTGCGTTGGGATCCCTGAGGGCAGCAAAAGGTGCGGCACAGTTTCGATTAAAAATTGCCATTCTGCTCGCACTTCTGGCGCCGGGTCGCGCTGGCGGAGCTGTTGCCAAAGGTGGGCCGTGTCGTGAAAATGCGGGATCTGGAAGCGAAAGCGATATTGCCACTGGGCCAAGAGCCGGTGCAAGCGTCCAACGGCTGCCCCTGCCTCTTCCAGGTAACTCCCATCGGGCGGGGTTGAATGCGAGGATCCCGGCAGACACTCCATAACCCGCCACAGCCCTTCTGCCCAGCTCAAATGCAGGGATCCATCCCGAGCGCGGCGAAATTGGGGCACGGGGAAGCCTTGTTGCCTTAGCCATTGGCCGACGGCTTGACCGTCTTCGGTGGCAGCAGGATCCAAACGGGGATGAAGACGCTGGGCAATGAAGGATCCCTCAGAGGTATTGAGTTTCCAGGTCTGGTGAATGAGGCCCACTCGGATGGCTTCGGGTGGATCCGGATCCCCCAGTTGAAAGTGCTGGACAAGGGGATCCAGCCAAGTCAAGTCAAGCATAGGCCAGGAAAAATTAAAGTTCTATGGAAGTTGGTCGGCGTTGGGGCATTTGCCCTCCTCAATAAGTAGGGTAAGCCGTTCGGGTTGTGCAGCTTTTTTTCGACTAAACCTGCTACAGTCGCAGCCTTTTTGCCGGTCAGAACCCTCTGCCCAATTGACCGCGAACTCAGGTGTCGTTCTAGCAAACCTGTGAAAGAGACCTATTTGCTACCTTAATGAAGGTTGCTGGCCGGACAATCGTCAGGTTTGCTAATCACCCTATGGATACCCGCCTAATCAACATTGGCTTTGGCAACATCGTCGCCGCCGGACGTGTGATCGCCATTGTGAGTCCCGAGTCAGCGCCCATCAAACGCATCATCAGTGATGCCCGCGAGCGGGGCCAGTTGGTGGATGCTACCTACGGTCGCCGCACCCGCGCTGTCATCATCACCGATTCCGGGCACGTGATTCTCTCTGCTATCCAGCCCGAAACCGTTGCCAACCGCTTCCTAACGGCCAAGCCCGGTTTGTCAGAGGAAACCGAGTGAAAGCCCATCGCCGCAAGCCATCTGCAAGAACCAAGAGTGAGATATTCTAAAACAAACCCAAACCAGCTCGTCGCTCTCTGCCTATGCCAGCCTCTCCTGCCCCAGTTTCCTCTGAGTGTACGCAGCCGCAGGGATCCCTTCCACCTCCTGCCACTTGCGGTCGCCTGCTGGTGTTGACAGGGCCCAGCGGGGTAGGCAAAGGTACGCTGGTCAGCCAATTGCGCCAGCGCCACCCCGAACTGTATTTTTCGGTCTCGGTCACCACCCGCCCGCCCCGCCCCGGCGAACAGGAAGGCGTCAACTACTACTTTCGCAGTCGCGAGGAATTTCTCAGTTTGATCGAAGCCAATGAGCTGTTGGAATGGGCACAGTATGCCGGCAACTTTTACGGCACTCCCCGCGAGATCGTCTGCCAAAAACTCAGACAGGGTCAGGATGTGCTGCTGGAAATTGAGCTGGCCGGGGCCCGCCAGGTGAGGCAGCAGTATCCAGACGCCATTCGCATCTTTCTCTGTCCCCCTTCTCTGGAAGAGCTAGAACGTCGCATTCGTGAGCGCGGACAAGACTCAGAGGCAAGCATCGAGCGGCGCCTAGAACAGGCCCGCAAGGAATTGGATGCCCAAGACGAATTTGACTACGTGATTGTCAACGACAACCTGGAGCGAGCTCTGCAAGAGCTGGAAGCCCTGCTCTATCCTCCCGCCCCCCCTTCGAGAGAGCAGCAGTCTTAGCTTCTCCAACCCTTCCCTCAAAAGCCGGTGTCTGGGTTGCAGCGCCTCGAAACCGCCTCTAGAGTTAACTGGCGGTTAAGAAAAAAGCCGCTGGGGGGTGTGATTTGGCTTTGCTTGTGAGATGATAGTAAAGCTGTGCTTTTTGCGCAGCCTCTGGTTCTAATCAGTTCTATCTGGCCAATTAGGGGATAGTATGCTGCACACACTATCTGGCCAATTAGGGGATAGGTCTCCAGCTCTGATCGGGATCCACTGTATCCTGGAGCTTTACGACTGCCCGGCCAATCTTCTGGATGATGCCTCTCTCGTGCAACAGGCTTTGCGGGAGGCAGCCAGACGTTCCAACTCCACCTTTTTGGGACAACTGTGCCATCCATTTGAGCCGCAGGGGATTACGGCGCTGGCCCTTTTGGGAGAATCCCATATCTCCATCCACACCTGGCCTGAGACGGGCTATGCGGCGGTGGATGTGTTCACCTGTGGTCGCCACACCCGACCGGAAGCGGCCTGCGAATATTTGATCGACGTGTTTCAAGCGCGGCGATATTCCCTGCGCAAGGTGCCCCGCCGCACCACGCAACCGACACTCCTGGAAGAAGACCCCGACTCGGCTGAGGTGCTTACCTGCGAAGCGACCGGACGAAGGCGCTGAGATGGCCGGTGGCAGCTTTTTCCGACTTCACGGGATCTCGAGATTCAACCACTGAAAATCCCGGCATGGGATCTGGGTATCCCAGAGGTCGGTTCCTATCAACGGTACGGCGAGGTGTGCCGATGGACAGCCCGAGGAGTTTCTTTTGGGTTCAGGAGTACTTGACCCCTTGGGACTACACCGCCCGTGCAGTCACGCGCATCCTGGCCTACCGCAAAACCCCTTTCCAGGAGATGCTCATCGCCGAGACGGGGGCCTACGGCAAGGGTCTAATGCTGGATGGGCATTGGCAATCCACCACGGTGGATGAGTTTCTGTACCACGAGGCTCTGGTTCACCCGGCCCTGCTGCAGGTCGTCCAGGCGGGTGGGATCCCGCGGCGAGTGTTGATATTGGGCGGTGCGGAGGGGGCGACGCTGCGGGAGGTGCTGCGTTGGCGCTCGGTGGAGCAGGTGGTGATGGTGGACATCGATGGGGAGGTAGTGGCCGCCTGTCGAGAGCACCTGCCGGAAATGCACCAGGGATCCTTTGAGGATCCGCGTGTGCAGGTCGTGATTGCCGATGCTTTCGACTTTCTCCACCGGACAGAGCCGGTTTGGGATGTCATCCTCTCCGACCTATCGGATCCTGTTGAAGCTGGCCCTGCCTACCGCCTCTTTACCCAGGAGTTTTTCCGCCAGATCCGCTCCAAGTTGCAGCCCGCTGGGGCTTTTGTCCTCCAGGCGGGGCCGACGGGGCCGGTGGACTTGTGGCAGCACACCCGCATCATTCACACCCTGAAAACGGTGTTTGCTGCCGTGCAGCCCTACGCTATCTACGCCCCCACCTACGGCGGCCCGCTGGGGTTTGCCCTGGCAGCCCAGGATCCCATCTCTTCCAGGCCGGAGCCGGAACAGATCGACCAGATTCTGAGCCAGCAGTTGGATCCCGCTCGAGGGACGCTGCGCTTTCTCGATGGCATCACCCTGCTGGGGCTTTACCAAGTCCCGGCTCACCTGCGCCGCGCCATTGCCGCCGAGACCACGGTTTACACCCTGGATAACCCTCCTCAGGTCGAGTAACCTGTCGGCCCCAATCCGCGATTAAAAATGGGATCCCAGGGTATTTGTCTTCGATGCCATAACTTGGTAGATTCGTGAGCAGCCGAATTTTGCTTCCCTGATGAAAGTCCTGGTTATTGGTGGTGACGGATACTGCGGCTGGGCGACAGCCCTGCACCTGTCTAACAGGGGCTATGAGGTGGCCATTCTCGATTCCTACGTGCGCCGCCTCTGGGATCTGCAACTGGGGGTTTCTACCCTGACGCCCATTGCCCAGCTCGAGCAGCGGGTGGATCGTTGGAAGGGCTTGACCGGCAAAGATATTCCCATTTTCGTTTGCGACGTCACCAACTACGAAGCCTTGATCTCCTGCATGCGCCGCTTCCCGCCGGATGCCATCGTCCACTTTGGCGAGCAGCGCTCTGCCCCCTACTCGATGATCAGCCGCGAACATGCGGTGATGACCCAGGTGAACAACGTGGTGGGCACCCTGAACATCCTCTACGCCATCAAGGAGGAATTTCCCGATTGCCACCTGGTGAAGTTGGGCACCATGGGCGAGTATGGCACCCCCAACATCGACATCGAGGAGGGGTACATCACCATCGAGCACAACGGCCGCAAGGATACCCTGCCCTATCCCAAGCAGCCGGGATCCATGTATCACCTCTCCAAAGTGCACGACAGCCACAACATCCACTTCGCCTGCCGCGTCTGGGGCCTGCGGGCCACCGACCTCAATCAAGGAGTGGTGTACGGCGTGTTAACAGAAGAAACCGGCATGGACGAAGTGCTGATCAACCGCCTCGACTACGACGGCGTGTTCGGCACGGCTCTAAACCGCTTTTGCATTCAGGCGGCGGTGGGGCACCCACTGACGGTGTACGGCAAGGGGGGCCAAACCCGTGGCTTCCTGGATATCCGCGACACGGTGCGCTGTGTGGAGCTGGCCATCGCCCATCCCGCCGAGCCGGGTCAGTTCCGGGTGATGAACCAGTTCACGGAGCAATTTAGCGTGGAGCAACTGGCGCTGTTGGTGCAAAAGGCGGGGGCCACCCTGGGTCTGAAGGTGGAGATCAACTACCTGGAGAACCCCCGCGTCGAGCTAGAGGAGCACTACTACAACGCCAAAAATACCAAGCTCCTAGATCTGGGCCTGCAGCCTCACTATCTGTCTGACTCACTTTTGGATTCGCTGCTCAACTTCGCCCTCAAGTACAAAGACCGGGTGGATGTGCGGCAGATCCTGCCCAAGGTGAAGTGGAAGGGCTAGCTCTCTAGGCAAGCTTGGGCCAGGCTCAGCCAGCCGCGGGCCAGATTCTCCAGGTCATAGCCCCCTTCTAGGCCGAAGACGGTCTTGCGGGTCACCTGCTCCAGGCAGAGGTGAGCCAGGCGGCCAAAGTCTTCCTGCTCCAGCAGCATGCTGGCCAAGGGATCCCCTTTGGCACAGTCAAAGCCGGCGCTCACCAGCAGCAAATCCGGCTGGAAGGCCCGCAAGAAGGGCAAAATCTTCTCATCGAGAGCCTTTTTATAGGCCGACCAGTCTGACCCAGCAGGCAGAGGCACATTGCAGAGGTTGCCGTGGATCCCGGTTTCCTGGGCCAAGCCCGTGCCGGGGTAGAGGGGAAACTGATGGATAGAGGCATAGGCCAGTTGGGGGTGGCGCTCCACCACCGCCTGCGTGCCGTTGCCGTGATGGACATCCCAATCGAAAATCGCCACCCGCCTTACCCCTGGCTGCTCCAGGGCCCAGAGGGCAGCAATGGCGGCGTTGCTGAAGAGGCAAAACCCCATCGCCCGTTCTGGCTCCGCGTGATGCCCCGGCGGGCGACACAGCACCAAAGCCGCCTGAGCTGCGGCCAAAGCCGAAGCGGAAGCGGCAAGCCAGGCTCCCACCGCCAAGCGCGCCGCCTCGAAGCTTGCTGCGGAAACGGAAGTATCTGCGTCGATGCGTCCCCCGCCCCTCGCGGCCAACTCGGCCACCCGTTGAATGTGCCAGCGCGGGTGAACCCGCTCCAGTTCCGCAAGATCGGCCAAGGGGGGATCCCGCCACTCCAGGCAGTCGGCAAAAGAAGCGCTGCGCAGCGCCTTGACAATGGCCTGCAGTCGAGCCGGGCGCTCGGGATGAAAGGGGCCCGTATCGTGGCGAAGAAAGGTCTCTGAATAGTAGACGGGCAACATACCAGGGCGAGGCAATGTTCTCGCAGTCTAGCCTAAGCCCGTGCTCCTCTACCCGTAAAAAGCTTCCGACATGGATCCCGCATAGGGGTCAACGCCAAAAGAAGCTTGTTGCAGCTTCTGCTTGACCACATCCCGCACCACTGAGCGGAGCAATTCCAGCTCAGAGGGGTTGAGCTGATCGCGGCTGGGACACTCATCGGCAGCCAGCCACATGTAGACAGCAGGAACGCGGTTTAGGATCTGCTGCATCATCGCTTCCCGCTCCTTGGCGTCATGAAACACCTGCTGATGGGGATGCTCGGTACAGAGGTAATTTTCCAGCTCTCCTAGGGCCAGATACTCAACGATATTAACCAACATCTTTTCCATCATGATCAACGTCCCTCCTAAAAATCCCTGTCACTCTTAAAACAGGTATTAAACAAAGCGTGTGTAAGATCTCTTCTGCGGCTAAGCCTTTCCATCTCTATTTACCTCGTTTGTCTTCCCGCTTGCCGCTAAAAGCAGCCAACAGGAACCATCAGAAACCGTGAAGATCGCTTCGCTGGCATCCGGCATCAACGAAAAATTATCGAGCTTCCGAGGAGAGCAGGGTACAGTATTTAACAAAGACTATAGAAGCTTAGCCACAGTGAGAAAGAAGATCTCACTCAACCACTCCTCGCCCACCACGCTAGCATACGACTATGTGAAAAATTATGGGAATATCAAGGAACTTACATATTTTTTGACAATTGGCTAACTTAGCGCGCCAAAGCCGGCTTGGAATACTGCTGAGACAAGTGCTGAGACGCCAGACAGGTGGCTGCTGGCCCCAGCTACGGGCTCCGCAAAGCCGTTGCAGCTTAGGGATCTGAACTCAGAAACAATGAGGCTAACCCGCCAATGGTAAATCAACTCGCTGGGCCTGGATCCAGAAAGATTCTAGGTCATAGTAGTTTCTTTCCTCTTGCAAGAGCACATGGACGATGAGATCCGCATAGTCGATCAGAATCCAGGAGCCTGAGTCTTGGCCTTCGATGCGGCGCGGAGCTTGTTGCCACTTCTCCCAAAGATTTTCCTCAATTGCCCGGGCAATGGCGCGAACCTGTGTAAGCGAATAGCCGCTGATCAAAAGGAAGTAGTCTGCCAGTGTGGAAATCTGGGACACATCCAGCAGAACAATGTCGCCACCTTTTTTTTCTTCCGCCGCGCGAGCTGCGCTCAACGCCATGCGATAGATGGGATCCCCGGCAGGGGCAGGCATAAGCTGTAGCAACTAAAACCCTCCCGAAACGACTGAGTTGCCTTGGAACATAACCTCCTCTAAATCCTTTCTATCTAAAGGATGCAACAGAAAATGATTCCGAGTCATGAGGGTGCGCGGATGAATCACCTGATTCCGATCTAGCAAAAATTTTAGGCTCAAGTCACAGACTCCCACCACGGTTTTAGACAAATCTACAAAAGCCATCTGCCGCAACCGCTCCAATTCTGGGCTGCTGCCCCGATTCGGCTCCAGAGCATCGGCTACAAAAACCACACAACTCAGCGGATCCATGCCGGGCCGCCCCAGGGTGTGGTTGGCAATGGCCGCCAAAATCTCTGCATCCTGTACCTGAAACTGCTCCCGTGCCAGCAGGGATCCCACCTCGGCGTGGAGAATGTGGGGTTCGGCCCGCTCGATCTCGTCCAGCTCCCGTTCCTGAGCCACCCTTTGCAACAGTTGCTCCGGCGGGAAGGACTTGGCCAGGTCGTGCATCAACCCTGCCCAAGCAGCTTTTTGCTCGTCCAGCCCATAGTGGGCCGCCAGTTGCCGGGCCATTGCCTCTACCCCCAAGATATGGCGAAGGCGAGGGGGCGGCACCTGACGCTGTAGCCAGGCCAACACCTCCTCCCGCTGCAGTTGAGCGCCGCTCACCCTAGTCATTTTGCAACTTCAGCACCGCCATAAATGCTTCTTGGGGCACATCCACCGTTCCCACTGCCTTCATGCGTTTTTTCCCCTCTTTTTGCTTTTCCAAAAGCTTGCGTTTGCGGGTCACATCTCCTCCGTAGCACTTGGCCAAGACATTTTTGCGCAGGGCCGGTATGGTTTCACGAGCAATCACTTTGGAGCCGATCGCCGCCTGAATGGGCACTTCAAATTGATGGCGGGGGATCAGCTCCCGCAACTTGGCAACCAGGGAACGGCCTACATAAAAAGCTTTGTCCCGATGCACAATAGTGGATAAAGAATCCACCACCTCGCCGTTAATCAAAATGTCCAAGCGCACCAGATCATCCGCACGATAACCCACCATTTGGTAGTCCATGCTGGCGTAGCCACGGGTGCGCGATTTCAATTGATCGAAAAAGTCGGTGACCACTTCTGCCAGCGGTAGCTCATATACAAGCGTAGTTCGACCCTGCGCCAGATATTTCATGTCCTTAAAGGTGCCGCGTTTGGTCTCGCACAGCTCCATCACGGTACCGACAAATTCCTCAGGAAGAATCACCTCTACCCTCACAATCGGCTCCTCAATGCTGGTGCGCTCGTTGGGGGAAGGCAGCTTGCTGGGATTGTCTACCCGAATCACAGAGCCGTTGTTGAGGGTAACTTGGTACACCACCGTCGGAGCTGTAATCACCAAATCGAGGTTGTACTCCCGTTCTAGGCGCTCCTGAACCACCTCCATGTGCAGCAGGCCCAGAAAACCACAGCGGAAGCCAAAGCCCATGGCAGGGGAAACTTCCGGCTCAAAGTAGAGAGCAGCATCGTTGAGCTTGAGTTTTTCCAGAGCTTCTTTGAGTTCGGCGTATTGATCGGAGCTGCTGGGGAAGAGGCCACAAAACACCATCGGCTTGGCTTCTTTGTAGCCGGGCAGAGGTTCAGAGGCCTTGCGATGGACAAGCGTAATGGTATCCCCAACACGGGCGTGTTCCACGCTCTTGATGGCAGCGGCCACGTAGCCCACCTCGCCCGCATGCAGGGCCTCGACCGGCTCTTGATGGGGGCGCATCACCCCCAGCTCGGTAATCTCGTATTCTCGGCCAGAGGCCATGAAGCAAATCTTGTCTCCCGTCTTCACCTCCCCATCCATGATGCGCACATAGACGATCACACCGCGGTAGGAGTCGTAGTAGCTATCGAAAATCAAAGCCCGCAAGGGATCCGCCACCGTATCCCGTGGCGGGGGCACCCGCTGCACAATAGCCTCTAGGATCTCTTGGATGCCGATGCCCATTTTGGCAGAAGCCAGGATCGCCCCGCTGCAATCGAGGCCGATCACCTGTTCAATTTCGGCGATGACCCGCTCCGGCTCCGCCCCCGGCAGGTCAATTTTGTTGATCACCGGGATGATCTCTAGGTTGTTCTCTAGGGCCAGATAGACGTTGGCCAGGGTCTGCGCTTCCACACCTTGAGAGGCATCCACCACCAGCAGCGCCCCTTCGCAGGCTGCCAGGGAGCGGGAGACTTCGTAGGTAAAGTCCACATGCCCCGGCGTGTCGATGAGGTTGAGCACATAGTTCTGGCCGTCTTGGGCGCGGTAGTTCATGCGGGCCGCCTGCAGCTTGATGGTGATGCCCCGTTCCCGCTCCAGTTCCATGTTGTCCAACAGTTGCGGCTTCATCTCGCGAGCTGAAACGGTGCCGGTTTCTTGCAAGAGCCGGTCGGCCAGGGTGGATTTGCCGTGGTCGATGTGGGCGATGATGGAAAAGTTGCGAATGCGGGAGACGGGAACGTCGGTCATAAGAACCTGTCAGGGCAAAGATTTTTTACAATGCTAGCCTCTTTGGCCCTCTGCCCAGGCCAAGGTTGTCCAGAAGTTAACCGGCAAGGAGGAAGATAGAGTCGTTTCAAACAAGACGAAGACACTTTGCCGCCGACCCGCCCTCACCCCCGGCCCCTCTCCCATCCCAAGCGCTCCGCGCCGCTCACGCGACCACCCCCGGCCCCTCTCCCGGCCCTCACCCCCGGCCCCTCTCCCGGCCCTCACCCCCGGCCCCTCTCCCAGAGGGAGAGGGGAGTTAGAGCGACAGCATTGCGTAGTAATAACGAGGTGGAGAAGTGTTTCATTGCTATTTGATAATGACTATAACAACCCTTCTGACGGTTGCCAGAGCAACTTAAAGCGGCTGGGACAGCTTTTCCCGGCAACGCCGACTATGGTCGATGTAACGGATGGGGCGCTCGCGTGGCAGCAATCTTACTCAGCAGACTTCCCCTCAAGGCGGAGAAACCAGAAGGAACTCAGATGAGTTGTGGCAACTCCGCCAGGGAGCTGTGGGGCTGGCTCGACAGCAGAGGGATCGGCCCAAAATCTCGGCCTTACTTGTCTAGCTTCTCGATGTAGGGGCGAATGTCGTTGAGGTCGATGTAGCGGTCGGTGGCGTTGCGCAGCTCGCGAGCGATCATCCCTTCGGTGGAGACGACCGTAATCAGAGTGTTTTTGGAGCGCAACAGCTCGACGGCCCGCTCAAAATCGCCATCGCCGCTAAACAAAACGATCCTGTCGTATTGCCCAACGGTGTTGAACATATCGATCACAATTTCAATATCCAGATTTGCTTTTTGGGAGTATCGACCGGAGTCTTCGTCTCGATACTCTTTGAGGATCTTGGTGCGTACGGTGAAGCCCAAGCTGATCAGAGCATCTCGAAAAGCCCTTTGATCGTTGGGATCCTTGATGCCGGTGTACCAAAATGCGTTGACTAGCTCGACATTGGGCTGTGACCTAACAAAATAATCCAAGACTCGGCGCGGGTCGAAAAACCAGCCATTTTTTTGTTGGGCATAAAACATATTGTTCCCATCGATAAAGATGGAAACCCGCGTGACGGGATGGCGAAACATAAAGATTTTTCCGGGAATATAAGGTGGACTGGTCAGGAAAAGAGGGCGAAAACGAGAGTGTCGATTATCCTAAGGTAAGGGGTGGCTATGGCAGGCCAGCGCCTGCTGATACCAATCTCTCATCATAGCGAAAACAGGGATCTTTTTCCCTAGCTATTAGCCCAGGCGCCTTTGGAGATCAGGGTGGGTTCCGGCTGCCCTAGGGCATAGCTGGAGCCGGGTCGATCCGCTTGGCTGACATATAGCTCCGCCAATTGTCGGGCCAGGTTGCGGATGCGCCCAATGTAGAGGGTGCGCTCGGCTACGGCAATGACGCCGCGGGCATCGAGCAGGTTAAAGGTGTGGGAGCACTTGAGCACATAGTCGTAGGCGGGCAGGAGCAGAGACACAGCCAACCGATCCGGCAACAGTTGTTTCTGCAGCTTCTGGTGTGTGGTTTCGATCAAGCGCTTAGCCTCGGCTTCGTAGAGGCGGAACAATTCCAGCAGCATTTCAGGGTCGGAATACTCGAAGTTGTAGTAGGACTGCTCCACCTCGTTTTGGAAATAGATTTGTCCATAGGTAATCCGGCCCAGGGAAGGGTGCTCATTCCAGCAGAGATCGAAAACCGAATCTACCCCCTGCAGGTACATGGCCAGGCGCTCTAGCCCATAGGTAATTTCTACAGAAACCGGGCGACAATCCTGCCCGCCCACCTGTTGAAAGTAGGTGAACTGGGTAACTTCCATGCCGTCCAGCCACACTTCCCAGCCCACACCCCAAGCCCCCAAGGTGGGAGATTCCCAATCATCTTCCACAAAGCGAATGTCGTGCTCTGCCGGGTTGATGCCCAGAGCTTGTAGGCTATCTAGGTACACATCTTGGATGTTGTCGGGGGAGGGTTTGATCAGCACTTGGTATTGAAAATAATGCTGCAGGCGGTTGGGGTTTTGGCCGTAGCGCCCATCGGTGGGGCGGCGACAAGGTTCGACATAGGCCACCCGCCAGGGATCTGGCCCCAGGGCGCGCAAAAACGTGTGGGGGCTCATGGTGCCGGCGCCTTTTTCCAGGTCGTAGGGTTGCAGGATGAGGCAGCCTTGTTCCCCCCAAAACTGCTGCAGGCGAAAGATCAAGTCCTGAAAGGTGTGGGCTGACATGACAAGGGCTGGGCAAAGCTACCCTATCCTACCAATCTCCCCCGCTCAGTCGATCAGCTCTTCTTCTCGATCGGCTGAATCTGAGTAGTCCCACTCGATGGGGGGCATTTGGTCGAAGGCTTGTTTGAGGGCGCTCTCCCAGAGCTTGCGCATCTTGGCCAGGTAGGGATCCCCGGTGCGCAGGCGCAGGCGGTGGGTAACTTTGAACTGATTGGCCGGCACCATCACCAGGTCGATGGGGGGGCCGACGGAGATGTTGGACTTCATGGTGGAGTCGATGGAGAGGAGAGCGCATTTGGCCGCATCCTGCAGCGAGGTTTCGTAGGAGAGGGTGCGATCCAGGATGGGCTTGCCGTATTTGGTTTCCCCCACTTGCAAAAAAGGCGTTTCTGGGGTGGCTTGAATGCAATTGCCCTGGCTGTAGATCAAAAAAAGGGCCGGCTCCTCGCCGCGGATTTGTCCTCCCAGCAACAGGCTGCACTGGGCGTCGATGCCGTCTTTTTCCAACCAGGGTCGGTCTTGCTCTTGGATGTAACGAATTTTGGATCCCAGGTAGCGGGCCACGTCGTAGAGATGGGGAAACGTGTGAAGATTCGCACTTTCCTGCTGTCGCAGATCCCGCTGCACTTCCGTTAAAACGCTCTGGGTAATAGACAGGTTGCCAGAGGTGCAAATTAAGATTACCCGTTCTTCGGGCAAGGAAAAATCGAACAGCTTCTGGTAGGTGGAGACATAGTCCACCCCGGCGTTGGTGCGGGAATCTGCTGCCATCACCAAGCCAAAACGGGTGAGGATGCCAAGGCAGTAGGTCATGGGAACGATTGGCTCGGCCTTCTGATTGTAGAGGGTTGTAGAGGGTCAGGAGAGAGCGAATCCAATTTTGTGGCGGATTTCCTCCCGCAGGCGGGCGGTGATCGAGGCTTCGTCCAAATCGGCCAAAATCTGGGCTATGGCGGCTTTGGGCCCCTCCGGCCCCCAACTGGCTCCCTGGGCCAGGTAGCGACGGGCCGCCTCCCCGATGGCGTAGCAGGAAAACCCGGCCAACACCGCCTGGGTCAGGGCCACCGAACCGTAGGCCCCCAGAGAGAGTCCCCCAGCAAAGGGCAGGGATCCCCCCAGCAAGGTTTTCAGGGATCCCAGGCCCAACAGCGCCACCCATTCTCCTGCCCCCAGGCTGAGCATGCTGAGGACGATCTTCTGCAGCAGTTGGGCGGCTCCCGCGCTGCTCATGGGCCAGCCATACAGGCGGGACAGGCGCAGGATCAGGATGACATCCAGAGCCAGCCCTCCCAGAGTATCCAGCAGGGTAATGGGGTTGAGGGCAACCGCCAGCGCTTTGGTGCGGGCAGCGGCGGCGATGAGATCTTGGGCCTGCTGGGCGCGGCTTTGCAGCTTGCGCTCGATCACCTGTTGGTTGACGCGATCGGCAAACAGGAGGGCATTCAAGGCCAGCAGTGAGCGCCCCTCCCGATGCAGGACTTCCAGGATTTTCAGGCGCAGCTCGTCCACCTGCGGGGATCCCACTTCCAGTTGGGCGCCGAAGCTCCCGTCCGGCCTTTGCACCAGGCGAGGCACGCGCGGGGAGGCCGCCACCATGACAATTTCGTTGGGGGAAAGGAGCTGCCGTACCCGTTCGTTGCGGATCTTGTCGTAAATGGCCTGGCGATCCGCCTCTGGGTACTGGTCGATCTTGTTGAAGACCAGCAGCATGGGCTTGCCCGCCTCCCGCAGGGCCGCCAGGGCCTCAAACTCCACCCGCGTCAGATCCCCACAGACGACAAACAGGATCAGATCCGACCGCTGCGCCACCTCTTGGGCCAGCCGCGCCCGCTCCTCGCCGTCCACCTCATCGAGGCCAGGGGTGTCGATCAGCTCCAGACGGGATCCCTGCCAGTGGGTAACCTGTACCGATTGAATGGCTGGCGGGGGAAGTTGGGATCCCCGGGCCGGGGCGGCTGGGACCTTGGGGCGGGTTTCCCAACTGATGTTCCAAACGGCAGCTCGATGGGTACGGGTGACGCCGTGGGTTGGCCCCGTCTCGAACACCGGCTCGCCCAACAGGGCATTGAGCAGGGAGGACTTGCCCCGCCCCACCAGGCCAAAGGCGGCGATGTGGATCACCTCAGTCTCCAGCTTGTCCAGCAGCGTTTGCAGATCCTCTAACTCCCCTTCTAGGCCCGCGATCTCTTGGGGGTGCAGATCCAGTTGGGCCACCCACTGGCGCAGGCTGCGCTTGGCTTGCTGGTAGTTGAGGTCATCTTCTAGGGTGTTGCGGCGAGCCATGGCCGTAGCGCTCAATAGCAGTGGAGAATAGCCCAGCAGGGGCGGGTGTCAACCCTCAACGACAACGATCAACGACAGGCAGAAAAGCTAATCTCAAAGAAAGGCAGTTGGCCTTGCCGAGATCTGCAACTTCAAAAATAACGTTAAAACTAACGTTGAGAACCGAGAGTTCGCGACAGGAGGTTTTTCATGCCCAGGGCCATCTGGAACGGGGTGGTGGTGGCGGAGACCGACCGCTACGAAACCGTGGAAGGCAACATCTATTTTCCGCCGGAATCTTTGCGGCGGGAATACTTTCAGCCCAGCCCCACCCACACCACCTGCCCTTGGAAGGGGCAAGCCAGCTACTACACCCTCGTGGTCAACGGCCAGGAGAACAAAGACGCCGCCTGGTACTACCCCGATCCCAAGCCGGCTGCAGCCAACATCCGCGGCTACGTGGCCTTCTGGAAGGGCGTCAAGGTAGAACCCTAGCCGTTTGCCGGCTGGGTATGATGGAAAGAATCGGAGAGGCAAGGCAATGCTGACCAAGGGCCGGATCCCGTTCAGGCTGACCTGCTGGGCAAAAAAATTGTGTTGGGCCGGATTGAGCCTGGTGCTGTTGGGCTGCAGCCCGGCAGGCTTGCGCACGCCGCGCCCCACCCTGGCCGGCAGCGGCCTCAACAGTATCTTCCCCGATGGGGAGCCTGCTTTCAGTGGCGATGGTCGCTACCTGGTGTTTTCCTCTGCCCGCAGCGGCAGCCAGGATATTTTTCTCTACGACACGGTGGAACAGCGGCTGGTGGACTTGCCCGGTCTGAATTCCAGCGATGTGGCTGCCACCTCGCCCGACATCAGCGCCGACGGTCGCTACATCGTCTATGTCTCCAATGCGCTGGGCAAGTCAGAGATCTTTCTCTACGACCGGCAAACCCGCCGCGTCGAAAACATCAGCAGCCGGGTGCCGGGGGATGTGCGCAACCCCACCATCAGCGGCGATGGCCGCTTTATCGCCTTTGAAAGCAACGGTCGCGGCCAGTGGCACATCGAGATCTTTGACCGCGGCCCGGCGGCGGCCACACGGCCCTCTGCCCCCAGCTCCTCCACTGCCGGCAACAATCCCAACAATCCCTAAAGAGATCCCGCTGTTTGGATGACGCCCTAGCCACTCTGGATCTGCCCCATGCCCACTGCCTTTGCCCAACGACTGGAGCCGCTGCACTCTAATGTCTTCGACCAGCTAGACCAGGCCAAGTGGGAGGCGCGTCGGTCGGGCTTGGATGTCATCGACCTTTCTTTGGGCTCCTCAGATCTGCCCCCGCCTCCGGAAGCGCTGGCAGCCATTCAATCCGCTTTGTCGGATCCCGCCACCTACGGCTACACTCTGTTTCACGACACCGCCGATTTCCGCGCCGCCTGCGCCAAGTGGTACCTGAGGAAGTTCGGCCTGGGGATCGACCCAGAAACCGAGGTGCTGCCGCTGATCGGATCCCAGCAGGGAACGGCCCTTCTACCGCTGGCCTTGCTCAATCCCGGGGATATTGCTTTGGTCACCGACCCCGGCTACCCCTCCCACGTGGGCGGGATCCATCTGGCGGGAGGGATCCCTTACTATTTGCCCCTGCGGGCGAAAAACCGCTTCCTGCCCCAGTGGGACGAGATCCCGGTGGAGGTCTGTCGTCGGGCGCGGCTGTTGGTGCTGAGCTATCCCCACAACCCCACCACCGCCACCGTCACCCCAGAGTTTTGGCAGGAAGCGCTGCAATTTTGTCGGCAGCACGATATCTTCCTGGCCCATGACTTTCCCTATGTGGACTGGCGTTTCGACGGCCAGGTGGCTCCCTCGGCGCTGCTGGCGGATCCAGACAAGACCCGCACCATCGAGTTCTTTTCCCTCTCTAAGTCCTATCACATGGGGGGGTTCCGGGTGGCCTATGCCATCGGCAGCCGCGAGCTGATCCGAGCTTTGCGCCTGGTGAAGTCCACCATCGACTTCCACCCCTACCAGGGCATTCTGCGGGGGGCAGCGGCGGCCTTGGCGGCTCCCGATAGCTTCTTGGATCACTGGCGGCAGGTGTACCTCCAGCGGCGGGATATCGCGGTGGCAGCCTTGCACCGCATCGGCTGGCCCGTGCCCCTGCCGGAGGCCACCATGTACCTGTGGGCGCCTTTGCCGGAGTCCTACCGTGGTTCCTCAGCCCAGTTTTGTCTGGACTTGGTGAGGGCTACCGGCGTTGCCCTGTCGCCGGGCTCTGGCTTTGGCCCCAGTGGCGAAGGCTATGTCCGCTTTGCCCTGGTGGCGGAGGGATCCCGGCTGGAGGAAGCAATAGGTCGGATTGGGGAGTTTTTGTCCCAGTGCATGTCTTAAGCTTGAAATGCCCTCACCCCTAACCCCTCTCCCTCTGGGAGAGGGAAGTTAGAGCAGCGCGTTCGCAACAGCGTTACGTAGCAACAACAATGTGACGAACCGTCTCATTGCTATTTGAAATGACCGTAAAATAACAGCCGCAGCTTTTTCGAGTTTCATCTGAATGCGCGGGATACCCCACTCGGGTGGGAAAGGATAGCGCCCAATATACTTAGTATGACCCAAGTTCTGACTATCTCTTGCAAGCTCAAGGTATCTGCGTCGCAAGCCACAAAGTTGAATGCGACCAGGGCCTACGGCCCGCTGGCGCGAACAGAGGGGGACAACTGGAATGGACAGCAGTTGAACCAGGTAAGAGACCACTACAGCCTGTTAATTTAAAATAGGGTACAGGTTTCAAGAGGAAGGAGAGAAGG